>NZ_JBEPCJ010000037.1:0-94063 GCF_040299565.1 Spirillospora sp. NPDC000708 | reverse complement strand
GCGCCGCCGGCGGCGCCGGGCGTGGCCGCGGCCGTCAGGCCCGGCCGGACGATGCCGTCCAGGTCGACGTTGCCGACGAGGACGCTGGTCCCCCACAGCAGCCGGACGGGCGGGGAGCCGGCCGCGCCGGGCTCGATGAGCGTGGAGGCGGTCATGACATGCCCGCCCAGTCCTTGTCGTAGGCGACGTTCCAGGCGACGCAGATGCGCCGTCCGCCGCCGGTGAGGGTGGCCTGCACCGAGTGCGGCAGCCAGCCGGGGAAGGCCACCATCCGGCCGGGCACCGGCTCGACCCGGTAGACGCCCTGGGAGGCGAAGCGGGCCACCGCGGCGGGCCGCGGGTCCAGCAGCTGCAGGTACCCGGCCTCGCCGGTGTCGCCGCCGTCGCCGGACTCGACGTAGAACACCCCGGACCAGGCGGAGTCGTGGTGGGTGTGCGGCCGCAGGCTGCCGCCCTCGGCGTAGACCACCGTCCACGCCTCGGCGATCACCTCCTGGGCGACCTCGTCGGCGGCCTCGCCCAGGGTGGCGCGGGTGAGCGCGCTGACGGCGTCGACGATCCGGCCCTTGAACCAGTCCACGACGGGGTCGTCCCACTGCAGGATGTCCTGGTTGGCCTTCGTGGCGGTGATGACCCCGAAGTTGGACGCCTCGGGATCGGTGCCGGTGCGTTCTAGGATGAGGTCGCGGAAGGCGGGCAGGCGCTCGCCCGCCGAGGCGATGTCGGCGACGTAGAGCGGGCTGCCCCAGGCCGCGAACGGCGCGAAGCGCTCGGGGCGCCGCGCGGGCGCGGGCGCGGGTGCTGTGAGGGTCATGCGGTCTCCTGCAGTCGGCGGACGAACGCGCGTCCGATGTCGGTCAGGTCGGCGGCGGCCCGGTCGAGCAGGTCCAGGCAGCCGGCCCGGTACACCGCCAGGTGCGCGAGGCGGCCGGGCGGCGCGTCGCCGCACGCGCGGTACATGCGCGTCAGTGCGGTCGCGACGTGCGCGGCGCCCAGCACCTCGGCCGGCGAGCGGTCCGCGGTGCCGGACGGGAGCGTGCGGCGGGGGGCACCGGGCCGCTGGAGCCGCCACACCTCCTCGATCAGGTAGAGCCACTGGTGCGCCGTCTCGTGGAGGAGCTGCTCGCGGACCTCCAGCGGCGAGTCGAAGGCGGCGCGGGCCAGCAGGACGTGCTGCGGCCACGCCTTGGACGAGGCGGAGATCGCGCCGCCGTCGGGGTCCAGCAGCGCGTACCGGACCGGCAGGTCCAGCAGCGGCCGCCACGCCGGGACGGCGGCGGCGAGGCCGGCGCGGGCCTGCGCGACCTGGCCGCGCTGGATCCGGGTGAGCGGCCGGGCGGGCATCGCCGGCCCGTCGACCAGCGTCAGCGCCCGCGCCGGGGCGAGCCAGCCCTCCAGCGTCCGCTCCGACAGTCCCCGGGTCCGGCCCTGCCGCTCGGCCAGGACGTGCCGGGCCGCCGCGGCCGCCGCCAGCAGCCGCCGCGAGCGGAACCCGTCGTCCACGAAGGGCAGGCCGCCGAGGTCGGCGAGCGGATCGGTGCAGGTGATCGCGGGCGCGGTGCCGTTCATCGGATCTCCTCGGTGGTGAGGGCGTGGCCGGTCAGCGCGGGGTGCTCGTCCAGCGGGCGGCCGTCGAGACCGGCCACGAGGAGCCCGACGCCGGCGCGGCGGCCGACCTGCAGGCAGGGGAGCCGGCGTTCGGCTCCGGGCACGGGCGTCCAGTACCGGGCGGGAGGGGGCGTCATCGCCGCGAGCACGTCCGGCCCGCAGGAGACGCCGCCATAGGCGTCGTGGCCGAACCGCGGGTGCCCGATGTCGAAGTCGTCGATGAGGACGACACCGGTGCGGATCGCCGCCAGCTCGCGCGGCAGCGGCCACGCGCCCCAGTGCGCGTCCAGGAAGTAGAGGGGCCGGTCGAACGCGTCCGCCGCGTCCGCGACCAGGGCGGGGGAGTCCTGGCAGGTGACCGTGACGTTCGGCAGGTCGCGCACCCGGTGCGCGGTGAACCGCGCGTACCCGGGGTCGATGTCGCACGTCATGACCGGCAGGCCGGGGTAGCGGCGCCCCAGGTAGGAGGCGGTGTCCCCGAGGTGGCAGCCGGTCTCGACGACCGCGTCGCACCGGTAGGCGTCGATCAGGTCGTCGACCAGCAGGGCGACGGTGACATCGAAGCCGAACGGCCCCCCGCCGCCGGCCAGCCGCTCCTGACCGGCGCGGACCGTCCGGTAGAACACCCGCAGGACGTCGTCGGTGCCGTCCGGCGGGGCCATGAGCACCCGTGCGCTCGTGCCCGCGCCGCACGGCACCGGGGCCTCGCTGCTCGGCTTGCGCGCCGACTCCGCCATGGGCTCCTCCACGGATCTCCCGATCCGGGGGCGCCTTTCCCGCCGGACCTGTCACCCAGAAGGCGTTCCAGCCCGGTTCCATGACGGCGTTCCAGCCCGTTCCACCCGTGCCATGGAGCCGCTGCGAGAGTCCCGCTGCTGGAAGGGGTGCCCGTGCGGTGCCGGTCAGGGGCCTACGGAGGGAGTCGGCTCAACGTCGGCAGTGCTCGCCGGTCAGCCGTCGGCGGCCTGGACCGCGGCGGCGATCGGCTCGAGCTCCGCGATCAGCTCGTCGAGTTCGTCGGCGCCGAGCGCGTCGTACGGCGGCGTCGCCAGCTCGTCGGTGAGAGCCTCGATCCGCTCTTTGGTCCGCCGGCCGGCCTCGGTGAACCCGCCGTCGGCGTCCACGAGGCCGCGCCCGCGCAGCCCGTCGACGACGGCGGCCAGGTGCGCCTTGGGCAGGTGGTGGAGCCGGCCGAACTCCTCCGCCCTCATCCCGAGGGAGAGAGCGAGGAGGACGTGGGCCTCGGTGCCGCCGATGCCGTGCGCGACAAGGGCGGCGTTGTGGCCGTCCCCGCGGTGCTCCCGCAGCAGCGTCGTCGCGTGCCAGAGCCTGGGCACCGGCTCCCGGGGCACGTCGAGCGCCCGGAGCCCGGCGTACAGCACCCGGCCCTCGGTCGGCGCGCTGACCGCTGCCCGGGTGGCGAGGTCGGCGGCCCGCGCCAGGCCGGGGGAGTCGGCGAGCTCCCCGATCATCTGCCGCAGCGCGGCGGCGCTGCCGCGCTCGCGCACGGCGATCGCCTCCTGCGGGGTGGTCTTCCCCCAGACCCACGGGATGTGCCGCGCCACCTCACCGTCGGCGAAGTTGTAGAAGACCGCGTGCACCACCTCGGCCGGCGCCAGGCCCAGCGGCGCGGCCCGGCCGGCGAAGTATCCGTCCCAGTAGTCGCGCATGCCGAGGGCGAGGAACGCCTCGTTCGGCACCTCGGAGAAGGTGACGGTGGCGATCGGCTCGATGAGCTCGAAGATTCGGTGGACCTTGGTCTGCGGGTGCGTCATCGTCGGCATCTCCTGTGGTCGTGACTGCGCCCTCGCGGGCAGCCTCTCACCCTGGCTACGAACGACCCGGCCCGGATCCGACAACTCGTCGCCACCTGATTCTGGAATTCTGCGCGCTTCCTGATGTAGACGTCCTGTCAGCCCGGAACCAGCGTCGTGGACGATCGGGCCGGCGAACCCTCGGCGCCGCGCGGAACGGAGATCGGTCAGTGAAACTCGACGTGCAGTTGGACGGGCGGCCGGACGAGGCCGCGGAGCGCGCCCGCGCACTGATCGCCGCCGGGGTGGACGGCCTGTTCAGGCACCGGACCCCGTTTCCGCATCGACACGGCACCGCATCCGGAAGGACCCCATGCGCTGCACATTGACCGTGATCTACACCGACCGGCTCGAGGAGTGCCGTGCGTTCTACGCCGGGCTCGGCTTGCGCCTGCATCCGGAACGGCATGGTTCCGGTCCGGCCCACTACGCCGCCGTCCTGGACGACGGCATGGTGTTCGAGCTTTACCCGGCCGGCGCACGCGAGCCGACCGGCGGACTGCGCCTGGGTTTCACCACCGGGGCGACGCCGACGCTGGAGCCGGGGCGGCACGTCCTGCACGATCCGGACGGCCGCGCCGTCGAGGTGGTCGTCGCGGCCGTCCGGTGACATCCGGACCCGGCGCCGGCCTCGCCCACCTTCGGCGGGAGCCGGGGGTCACGCCGGTGGAGGGGCGAGTTTGGCGGCGACGGCGTCGAGGACCCAGTCCAGCCCGGTCGCGAAGGACGTCTCGGCGTCCACCTCCGTGCCGTCGTGCACGAACCTGGCCAGCGCCGGGAACCGGCCCGTGTCCAGCATCCTGCTCAGATGCGGGCCGGCGGCGCGCTGCCAGTCGCGCTTGGACAGGCCCGTGGCGCGCTCGGCGCGCAGGTTCGCGATCTCGCGCCTGATCGCGCCGGTGAGGTAGGCGCTGACGGTCTCGACGGCGCGCGTGACGGTGTCGAGGTCGGCGACGCCGTCGAGGGCGGCCAGCGTGGCCTCGGCCACGGCGAGGGCGTTGGGGCCCAGGGTCGGACGGCCGCCGAGCAGGTCGGCCAGCCATGGGTGGCGGAGGGCGGCCTCCCTGGTGCGGTGGGCGCGGTCGCGCAGCGCCTCCCGCCAGTCACCGGGCCGCTCCTCGGGGAGGATCTCGCCGTAGACCTCGTCCAGCATGAGGTCGAACAGCTCCTCCTTGGACGAGATGTACCCGTACAGCCGCATCGGGCCGGTGTCCAGCCGGGCGGCGACCTTGCGCAGCGACACCGCCTCCAGCCCGCCCTCGTCGGCGAGCGCGATGGCGGCGGCGACCATCCGCTCCCGGTCGAGCGGGGCGGGGCGGGTCGGCGGCTCCGGACGGTCCCACACAGTCATGCCTACACCGTACAGTTGCGATACAGCGTACGAGATCAATACACTGTATCGACATGAGACGCCGTATCGCCGTGGTCGGGGCCGGGCCCGCAGGGCTGACCTTCGCCCGCGTGCTGCACCGCCACGAGCACCCCGTCACCGTCCTGGAACGCGATCCCGCCCCCGACGCACGTCCCCCGGGCGGCACGCTGGACCTGCGCGAAGGACTGGGCCAGCTCGCGCTGGACAAGGCGGGACTGCTGGCGGAGTTCGAGACCCTGTCGCGTCCCGAGGGGCAGGCCATGCGCATCCTGGACACCGACGGGACCGTCCTGCGCGACTGGAGGCCCCGCCCGGACGACCGGGCCAATCCCGAGATCGACCGCGGGCAGCTCCGTGACCTGCTGCTCGGTCCCCTGGACGTCCAGTGGGGACGGCGCGTGACGGAGGTGGTGCCGGTCCCCGGGGACGGCGTGCTGGTCCACTTCGCGGACGGGCGGCAGGAGGCGTTCGATCTCGTCGTCGGCGCGGACGGAGCCTGGTCCCGGGTCCGCCCCGCGCTCTCGCCCGCGACACCGCACTACACCGGCGTCACCGCGGTCGAGACCTCCCTGCACGACGTCGACGCCCGCCACCCCGACCTCGCCCGCCTGGTCGGCGACGGTTCCGTGGCCGTGTACGGCGCGAACCGCGCCCTCGTCGCCCAGCGCAACAGCGGCGGCCACGTGAAGGTGTACGCCCAGTTCCGCGCGCCGGTGGACTGGCACGCGGAACTGGACCCGGCCGATGTCGAGGCCCTGCGGTCGAGCCTGCTGGCTCTGTTCGACGGCTGGGCCGCTCCCGTCCTGGAGCTTCTCCACCACGGCACTGCCTTCGTCCATCGCCCCCTCTACGTCCTGCCCGCGCACCACACCTGGGGCCACGTCCCCGGGGTGACGCTCCTGGGGGACGCCGCCCACCTGATGCCTCCTCTGGGGGTGGGCGCGAACCTCGCGATGCTGGAAGGCGCCGAACTCGCCGAGGCCATCGCCACCCGTCCCGGAGATCTGGACGAGGCCGTCCGCGCCTTCGAGGAACGGATGTGGGCACGGGCCGGCAGGTGGGCGACGATGACGATGGCCGGTCTCGAACGCCTCGTGAGCCCGGACCCCGCCGAAGCCATCGCCCTCTTCGACGAGGTCCAGCCGTCCTGACCGCCGCCCCCTCCGGAAGCCCCGAAGGCGAAGCCCTCCCAGGATCCCGCCCGTCTCGGTTGACGCATGCCGATATGGGCATATGATGGCGGCCATGGCACGAGCAGCGACGACGTCGGACGTCTTCAACGCGATCGCCGAGCCGCAGCGCCGGGAGATCCTGGTGCTGCTGCGGGCGGGCGAGCGGCCGGTGACCGAGTTGGCCCGCGAACTGGGCATGACCCAGCCGGGGGCGTCCAAGCACCTGCGGGTGCTCCGGGAGGTCGGGCTGGTGCGGGACCGCAAGGCGGGCAAGCAGCGCCTGTACGGCCTCGACGCCCGCGGGCTGCGGCCGGTCCATGAGTGGACCGGCGGGTTCGAGCGGTTCTGGAACGACAGCTTCGACCGCTTGGACGCCTACGTGCAGGACCTCAAGCAGGCAAGGCAGGAGGGGGAGTAGCGAATGACGGGACGAGGAGCGCCGGCGCGATCCGCGACGGCCGACCGCGAGGTCGTGATCTCCAGGGTCATCGACGCCCCGCGCGAGCTGGTGTTCGAGGCGTTCACCGAGGTGCGGCACTTGTCGCGGTGGTGGGGACCGGACGGGTTCACGACCACCACGCGGGCGTTCGAGTTCCGCGTGGGCGGGGAGTGGGACTTCGTCATGCACGGGCCGGACGGGACGGACTTCCAGGAGTGGATCTCCTGGACCGAGATCGCTCCGCCGGAGCGGATCGCGCTGCTGCACGGTGAGTCCCGCGGCGATCCGAACGCCTTCGAGTCGGTCGTGACGTTCGCGCCCGCCGGCGCGGCGACCCGGATCGAGATGCGCACGGTGTTCCCCACCAAGGAGCTGCGCGACGAGGCGGTCGAGAAGTACCACGCCGTCGAGGGCGGCCGGCAGACCCTGGGCAACCTGGCCGCCTACATCACCGAGATCGTTTCGAAGGGAGCCGAGGACTGATGGCCGGAAAGGTGTTCTTCAGCGTCTCGATGTCGCTGGACGGGTTCATCGCGCCCGAGTCCAGCGAGGAGCTGATGGGGCGGCAGTGGATGGAGCTGCAGCAGTGGATCTTCCCGCAGCGGTTCTTCCGGGAGAACCTGAAGCTCGGCGGGGGCGGCGAGGAAGGGCGCGACAACGACATCGTGCGGGAGACGTTCGAGCGCACCGGCGCGAGCGTGATGGGCAAGCGCATGTTCGACGCCGGCGAGCGGATGTGGCCGGAGGAGGCGCCGTTCCACACGCCGGTCTTCGTCGTGACGCACGAGAAGCGCGACCCCTGGGAGCGGCCGGGCGGGACCACCTTCCACTTCGTCGACGAGGGCATCGAGACGGCGCTCGACCAGGCCCGCGAGGCCGCCGGCGACCGCGACGTCCGCATCGCGGGCGGCGGCGCGACGATCCTGCAGTACGTGAACGCCGGCCTGGTCGACGAGTTCACGATCGCGCTGTCGCCCGTGCTTTTCGGCGCCGGAATCCGCCTGTTCGAGGGCGTGGACGCCGCCCGCGTGGCCCTGGAGCAGGTCCGCTCGGAGCCCTCCGCGAAGGTGACGCACCTGACCTACACCGTCCGAAAGCGGTGACCACCTCGGCCTCAACGTTTTCGCCGAGGTCAGCGGCACGGTGACAAGGGGGCCTCGACTATCTCTCCTCGTCCCGTCGGCGGTCATGCAGCGGCGGCCGGTAGATCACCTCGACGTACATGATCCGCCCGTTGACGACGTCGAGGTTGAGCATGCCCTTCGCACGAGGTCGCGCTCGCCCTCCTCCTCCAGCAAAGCCACCAGCTCGGTGACGAGCTCAGGGAAGACCTCCCGCACAAGGGGATGCTCGGCTTCCATGGCAGGGACCTTAACCCAGGCGTGAGGCCGGCGGGATCCTGCGGACGATCGGGTCACCTGCCCTGCCGGACCCGGAGCAGGATGACCAGGACGGCGGCGCCGGCGAGCGCCTCGACGACCAGCACCGGAGGCATCGCGACGAGCATCATGAGCGCCATTCTCACCGGGGGGAGCACCAGGCTCAGGGCGCAGGCCGCCAGGAACACGGACTCCCAGGCCATGATCGTGGACTGGACGCCGCGGCGCTCGGGACGCCATCGCGCGGCCAGCACGGCGCCGGGCACGGTGAGCAGGAGCAGCGGTGCCGTGTAGATCATCGGGATCAGCAGCCAGGCCGCGCTCCCGTCATGGGGGATCCCGTCCCTCACCACCACGGCGGCCACCGTCGCGTTCGGGAGCAGCCACAGCACTCCGAGCGCCGCGACCTGCGTCCACAGCAGGCGGCGCGCCCACGCCGCGGCACCGGATCGGGCCTCGCTCCACGCCTCTCGCCCGGGCTTCCGAGTCATCTCCATGCCCTCGAGAATGGCTTTTCGGTCCGAGCGGGCGCATGAGCGCTCGTACTCAGGTGCCCGCGCCCGAGTACACAGATTGAGCCGAGTTCGATGATGCGTACCTGCTCGCCACTCGGAGGGCAGCGGAACTCGCGGGGAGGCCGGACGTGGCGCGCATTGCGCCGATCAGCCGCTCGCCGTGCCGGCGAAGCGGCCGGCGAAGCCGCGCAGCGGCATGTCGGCGCTGGTCAGGATGCCGGGAGGTGCGTCGACGACGGCTCTGATGGAGTTGAGGGCGGGGAGCCCTGTGACGGTCATGCCGATCGAGGCGAAGGCTTCGGGCGAGGAGAAGTCGGTGCCGGGCTTGGGCAGGATCATGTGCTTGCTGTAGATCACGGGGTCGCCCTGGATCTTGGTGATGTAGCAGCCCTTGACGTCCCAGCGGGGGTCGGTGTCCGGGGTCATCTGCCATTCGAGGTGGGCCTCGATCCGCGGGACGCCGTCGACGACGCCCTGGTACTTGATGTAGCTGGCGCCCAGCGAGCCCTTGGGCAGCCGGTACCAGCCGAGGTCGACGTCCTTGGTGCAGGCGCCCATCTCGTAGGAGAAGGCGACGTCGTCGAGCCGGAGGCCGAAGCAGTCGGCCATCATGTAGATCGAGTCGGCGAACACCCGCGTGTACTTCTCCAGCATCGCGGGCAGCGCGGGGTCGTCGACGGGACGCCCGTAGCCGACCTCGACCCAGGTGGCGGCGGAGTGGTGGCAGGAGACGTCGACCGATTCGATGACGGTGACGTTCTCGATCTCGGCGACGTCGGCGGAGTGCACGACCCCCAGGATCTGGCAGAGGCCGGGGTTCATGCCGGTGCCGTAGAAGGTGGCGCCGCCGCGCCGGCAGGCGTCGGCCAGGACCTCGCTGACGGGCCGGCCCGACGGGTGCGGATGGTTCCGGTCGCGGTGGTGCCCGGTGATCCAGTCCGCTGTGGTGACGATGTCGATGCCGGCTTCCAGCACGCGCTCGTAGAGGGCCTCGTCCGGGAACACCCCGTGGAAGGTGACGACGTCCGGCGCGGCGGCGATGATCTCCTCCACCGATCCGGTCGCCACGACCCCGATCGGGTCGCCGCCCGCGAGCTCGCCGACGTCTCGCCCGATCTTCTCCGGGGTGTAGCAGTGCACGCCGATGAGCTCCAGGTCGGGATGCCTGCCGATCCGCCGGATCATCTCGGTGCCCACGTTGCCGGTGGCCACCTGGAAGACGCGGATGGGCGATGTGCGATCTGAGGTCATGGCCTCTGCCTTTCGTGGAGACGGAACCCGGCGCCGTCATTCGACGGGGTAGAACTGCTCGGCCCAGGCGCGGAGCGCGGTGAAGCCGGCGTGCTCGTCGCGGACGAGCCTGGCGGGGTCGGCGTAGCGCTGGTGCGACCAGATCTCGATGTCGGCGAGGAACTGGTCGATGACGCCTTGGGCGTTGCGCCGCGCCGAGGCGCGCTCGGCCGCCTCGTCCTTGCCGGGCCGGCGGGCGATCCAGACGGAGAAGCGCACGTCGCAGGTGCAGTCGTCGACCGGCGTGACCGCCGACGCGGTCCGGTTGTCGACCATTCCCCAGCTCTTGGTGACCGCCACGCCGAGCCCGGCGTTGATGGCGTGCACACCGCTGCCGGCGTCGTCGATGCTGGTCACCGAGTCGTCGAAGGTGATGGTGAAGTCGACGTAGGAGACCGGCTCGTCGAAGTCCTGGCGGGTGAACACCGGCATGATCGGGACCTTGTGCACGTACTTGAAGTGCGCGAAGTCGACGCCGTTCTCCAGGACGTACTGCGGATGGAGCTCCAGCCGCTCCCGGAACAGCGTCGAGTCGGGGAGCGCCGGGTGGTAGTCGTCCGCGGTGACGCCGTCGTCCCATGCGGTGAAGACGTCGGGGACGTCGAAGTGGGGCGGGCGTCCGTGGACGTCGTGCCAGACGTAGACGGCCTCATTGCGCTCGACCGTCGGCAGGGTCCGGATCCGGGCGCCGAGGTTCGGCCGGGTCTCGTACGGGATGCACGCGTTGCGGCCCTCCGCCGTCCACTCCCAGCCGTGGAACGGGCACTGGAGGCGGTCGCCGACGACCGTTCCCCCGTAGCCCAGGTGCGCGCCCAGATGCCCGCAGTAGGCGTCCATGACGGTCACCTGCCCCGACTCTCCGCGCCAGGCGACCAGGTCGCGGCCGAAGTACGTCATCCGGGTGACGTCGCCCTTCCCGATCTCGGCCGACCACGCGACCTGGAACCAGCCGGTGGGCTTCATCGAGAGCGTCGGCTTCGCCACGGGGCACCTCCGGACTCGTGCCAGTAATGATTACTTCGGAAAACAGAATGGCGATTCTGCGGTCAGACTAGCGAGACGCTACGATGAGGACAACCCCTCTGGAAACGATCCGTGCACGCGCTCGGACGGCGGACCGCGCGGTGCGCGGCGGAGCCGTACGGGCGCAGTGGAGGACCATGCACCTCGATGACAGCCCGGCAGCGGTGCCCGACATCCGGGACGCGCGCCGGCGGATGTACCAGCGGCAGATCCTCGCCGCGGCCGAGCGGGAGTTCAGCAAGTCCGGATTCAACGACGCGCGGATGGAGTCGATCGCGGCGGCGGCCGGTGTGTCCCTCGCGACGGTGTACAAGACCTTCTCGGGGAAGCTCGATATCTGGAACACCCTGCACGACGAGCGGATGCGGGCGCTCCTCGCCGAGGTCGACAGGGCGACGCGGACGGCGACCTCGCCCCTCGAACGCCTCCTCACCGGGGTCGCGACCGTCGCCCGGTTCCTGACCGAGCACGACGATTACCTCGACCTCAACCTCCGGGCCGGGTCCGGATGGGCGAGCGGCGCGGACGGCGGCCGCGGGGTTCAGCGGACGGTCTGGAGCGCCGGCCTGGACACGCTCGCGAGCGGCGTCGAGGCGTCCATCGCCGCCGGCGAGCTGCCCGGCATCCGCCCGCGCGTGGCCGCGGGGATGATCGTCTCGGCGTTGCAGGTCTGGCTCGACGACTGGGTCCGCACGGCACGGGACCGGCAGGCCGACACGGTCATCGAGGAACTGACGACCCGTCTGCGCTGGCTGCTCACCGGCGCCGCCACTTGAGCGCCGAGCGGTCTCGATCCCGCCGTTCGAGTCGGCCGGCGATCGATCGGCCGGCCCTGAGACCGGCTTCCAAGACCCGGCCGGCCACCGGCATCTTCTGAGGTCAGCGCACCCGGAGGACGGTCTTGCCGCGCATGCCCGTGAACTCGATGCCTCCGGCGAGGGCGCGCGGTGCCTCTTCCAAGGAGAGCGTCGCGCCGATGACGGGCCGGATGGTGCCCGCGGTGGCGAGCCTCGCCAGCTCGGCGAGCCGCTCGGGCTTGCGATCGAGCCGGTAGTCGGCGGCACGGATGCGTTCGTCGGCGAGGAGTTTCTCGTCCACGCCGAAGGCGATCGACAGCAGCGCTCCGCCGTCCCGTACGGCACCGGCCACGCTGCTGGTGAGGGAGCGGTCGCCGATGGTGTCGAGGATCGCGTCGACGCCGTCCGGCGCGAGCCTCCGCAGTGCCCGGTCGAGGGGCTCCGCACCGCGTTCGACGATCTCGGTGGCGCCCAGATCCCGCACCGCCTCTGCGACCTGCGCGGAGGCCGTGGCGATGACGCGGACTCCACGGGCGGCGGCGGCCTGGACCGCGAAGGTGCCGACGCCTCCCGTCGCGCCGAGGATCGCCAGGGTGCCACCCTCGGGCACGCGCATGGCGTCGATCGCGCCGAGCGCGGTCATGCCGGCGGTCGGGAGCGCGGCGGCCGCACCGCTCGGCAGCCCGTCGGGGACGCGCGCCAGCGCGCCGAACGCGGGCACCGCCTGCACCACCGCGACCTCCGCGAACGTGCCCGACCGAAGCGGCCGGCCCCAGAACTGCCCGAAGACGCGGTCTCCCACGCCGAACTCCGTGACGCCGTCGCCGATCGCGGTCACGGTGCCCGCGCCGTCCATGCCGAGCGTCAGCGGGAACCGGTACTCGCCGAGCGACGCCAGCGCCCCGGAGGCGATGGCCAGGTCCAGCGGGTTGGTCGACGCCGCCTCGACGGCGACCTGCACCTCACCGCCGCCGGGCTCGGGGACGGGCGCCTCCTTGAGGGCCGGCGTATCACCGAAATGCTCGATGCCGATGGCTCGCATGCCGTTTCTCCGTTCCGCAGTGGGCCTGCCGTCGCCTCAGCCTGCGGGAGCGGCGCGGCCCCCGGGAAGGATCGATCCGGCACCGACCATGAACGAAAAGGCAGCAATGACGGTGCCGATCAGGCAATAGTGTGAGAGGCATGCCGGCGGAGTCCCGGGCCCTGCGCTACTTCGTCGCGGTCGCGGAGGAACGCAACTTCACGCGCGCCGCGGCACGGCTCGGCATCGCCGGACCCGCGCTGTCACGAGCGATCCGCAACCTCGAGGGCGAGCTCGGCGTGCGGCTGTTCGAGCGCTCCACGCGAGTGGTCGAGTTGACCGAGCCCGGCGCCGTGCTCCTGGCTCATGCGCGGCCCGCTCTGGAGGCTCTCGACGCGGCGGTCCGCCGTGCCGTACGGGCGTCCGCGCCGGATCGCGGCGTGCTGCTCGCCGTCAAGGCGGACGCCGACGGCGGCCTGCTGGAGGACGTTCTCGCCGCGGCGGCCGCCGAGCCCGACGCCGGACCCGTCGCCGTCCGGCTGTGCGGATGGCGGGAGCATACGCGGCTGCTGCGCGCGGGCGAGGCCGACGCCGCGCTGATGTTCGCCCCCTACGATCCGGACGGCATCGACGCGGACGTGGTCGCGACCGAGCCCCGCGTGGCCGCGCTGCCCGCGGACCACGCCCTCGCCGGGGCCTCCCGCGTACGGCTCGCCGACCTCGGGATCGGTCCCGAGGACGTCGACGAACGGGCGGAGCGCGACATCGGCGAGCACGGCGTGCGGGACCTCGCGCAGTTGCTCGCGCTCGTCGGCCTCGGGGACGCGGTGACCCTGCTTCCGAGATCGGTCGCCGTGCGGTATCCCCGGCGGGCGGTGGCGTACGTCCCCGTCGAGGACTGTCCTCCCGCCTCGCTGGTGATCGCCTGGCCGGAGCGGTCCCGCAGCCGTGCCGTGGCCGCGCTGGTGCGCGCGGCGGTGGCCGTCGCCGAGTCGCGGGGGATGAGCGCGGACTAGAGGAACATCCATTGGGTGCGCCGAACGGTGGAGAAAGATCCATGGCCGTGCGGGTCTGGCCGGTGGTGTGCTTGCGGCATGGAGCTGACGACAGAGCGGACGGTCGTGCCCGCCGGGGAAGGCCGGGCGGTCCGCGTGGCCGCCGGGCAGCGGGTGCGGGTGGTGGACCTGGAGGGCGGGCAGGTCGGCGACCTGTTCGCCTTCGCCGCCGACGATCCGCGCGAGCGGTTGAGCGCCGCGCACACCCGCAGCGGGACGAGCCGGCTCTTCCCGGAGATCGGGGAGCCGTTCGTCACCGATCGGCGGAGGCCGATCCTCGTCCTGGCCAGCGACACCTCGCCGGGCTCGCACGACATGCTGATCGCCGCCTGCGACCCGGCGCGCTACGCGGCGCTGGGCGTGCCCGGCCACCGCTCGTGCGCCCGGAACCTGGAACTCGCGCTGGCGGAGCTGGGCCTCGACGTCGCCGTCACGCCGCAGCCGGTCAACGTGTTCATGCGGATACCCGTGCAGGAGTCGGGACGGCTGCGGTGGCTGCCGGCCGAGAGCCGGGCCGGGGACGCGATCACCTTCGAGGCGGCCATGGACTGCGTGGTCGTGGTGTCGGCGTGCCCGCAGGACATGGTCGGCATCAACAACGGCCGGCCGACGCCGTTGGCGATCGACGTCTGGTGACGCCCCGGCGCATCGCCGGGAAGCGGCCATGACACCGAGAGATGAGAGGAAGAGCGATGAACGTTCAGGGAAGCCATCCCGCGCTGGAGCCGGGGCGCATCGGAGACCTGCGGACGGCCAACCGGCTGGCGGTGTCGCCGATGACCAGGGTGTCGGCCGGGCCCGAGGGCACGCCGACGCCCGAGATGGCCGCCTACTACACCGAGTTCGCGCGAGGCGGGTTCGGTCTCGTCCTCACCGAGGGGATCTACACCGACGCGGTCTACAGCCAGAGCTATCTCAACCAGCCGGGGCTGGTGTCGGCGCGGCACGTGGCGGCGTGGCGCGACGTCACCGAGGGGGTCCACGAGGCCGGGAGCCTCATCGTGGCGCAGCTGATGCACGCGGGCGCGCTGTCGCAGGGCAACGCGCACCGCGATGACACGATAGGCCCGTCGGCGGTGAGGCCGCTCGGTGTGATGATGCCCGAGTACGGCGGGACGGGCCGATGGCCGGTGCCCAGGGAGATGGGCTCCGCCGACATCGAGGAGGCCGTGGCCGGGTTCGCCGCGGCGGCGGTGAACGCCCGCGAGGCCGGGTTCGACGGCGTGGAGATCCATGCCGCCAACGGGTACCTGCTGGACCAGTTCCTCACCGACTACACCAACCTCCGCGAGGACTCCTACGGCGGGCCGGTCGCCAACCGCGTGCGGCTCACGGCGGAGGTCGTCGAAGCGATCCGCGCCGAGGTGGGCCCGGACTGGTGCGTCGGCGTGCGGCTGTCGCAGACGAAGGTGAACGACTTCCGGTACCGCTGGCCGGGCGGCGTCCACGACGGGGAGGTGATCTTCGCCGCGCTGGCCGAGGCGGGCGCGACGTACCTGCACATCGCCAGCGAGGGCCGCAACTGGATCGAGACGGCGGAGCTGGAGGGCGGGCTCACCATCACGGGCCAGGCCCGCCGGGTGACCGGGCTCCCGGTGATCGCCAACGGCGGGATGCACGACGCGGGGCTGTCGGCGCAGGTCATCGGGGACGGGCACGCCGATTTCGTGTCCGTGGCCCGCGGCGCCCTGGTCAACCCGGACCTGCCGCGCCGCCTGGCGGAGGGCGCGGAGCTGGAGCGCTTCGACCGTACGCTTCTGGAGCCGATGGTCACGCTGGACAACGTCCGGAGCAAGCGCCGGGTGCTCGAGGCGAAGGTCTGACGGAGCAGCCGCCGGCCGGGCGCGGACGAGGGACGGATACGGACATGGACGAGGTCATGGGCGGAGACGGGGCCGGAAGCTGGCATGGCGGCGCTGCGGCGGTGGCGACGCTGACCTTCGACGTGGACGCCGAGACGCCGATCCTCGCCCACGGCGGACGCTACGCCCGGCACGCGAGCACGATGTCGCACCAGTCCTACGGCCCGGACGTGGGGCTGCCCCGCATCCTGGACCTGCTGGACGAGATGGAGGTGCCGGCGACGTTCTTCGTGCCGGGCTGGGTGGCCGAGCGCCGTCCCGGCCTGGCCGCGTCGATCGTCGAGCGCGGGCACGAGGTGGCGCACCACTCCTACGCGCACCGCCCGCCCACGTCGATGAGCCCGGACGAGGAGCGCGCGGACTTCGTCCGGGCCCTGGAGGTGTTCGCGGCGCAGGGCATCGAGATCACCGGATTCCGCGCGGCGCTGTGGGAGGCGTCCTGGCTGACGACGGACCTGGTCGCGGAGTACGGGCTGCGCTACGACTCGTCCCTGATGGGGGACGACCGGCCGTACCGGGTCGGGACGGCGGCCGGGGAGATCGTCGAGCTGCCGGTGCACTGGTCGCTGGACGACTGGGAGCAGTACGCCTACCTGCCCGAACCGAACATCGGGTCGGTGATCGAGTCACCGCGCAAGGCGCTGGAGCTGTGGCGCGCGGAGCTGGACGGCATGCGCGCCTACCGGTGCCTGTTCAATCTGTGCTCGCATCCGTTCCTGTCGGGACGTCCCGGCCGCGCGCTGGCGCTGCGGCACCTCATCGAGTACGCCCGCGAGTGCGCGGACGTGACGTTCGCGCGCTGCCGGGACGTCGCCGCGGCGGCCCTCGCCGACCCGGCGGTCCGGGTGCGCCCGCACGAGCGGCCCAAGGTCGACCCGGAGGTCCACCCGGACTGAGCGGCGCGACCCGGGAAGCGCGGCCGTCACTTCATGCCGGCGGCCTGCAGGGCGAGGAACAGATCGACGCGGTCGGCGGTGCGGGTCACGTCCCGGCCCGTCAGCTCGGTGATCTTGGCGAGCCGGTTGCGCAGCGTGTTGACGTGGACGTGCAGGGCCGCGGCGGTGGCCGACCAGTGCCCGTCGTGGTCCAGGAAGGCGCGCAGCGTGGCCTCCAGGTCGGCGCCCCGGCCGGCGTCGTGCTCGCGCAGCGGGGCGAGCACGCCGTCGGACAGGGTCCGCAGGGTCTCGGCGTCCTGCATGCCGAGCAGCAGCCGGTGCGCGCCGAGCTCGGCGAACGTCTGGACGGCGCGTCCGGGACGGCCCTGCCGCAGGGCCCGGCACGCCTCCCGGGACCGGACGAGGGACTCGCGCAGCCCGTCCGAGTGGTGGACGACCCCGCCGAGGCCGACCACGGGCCGGTGCCCGGGAAAGCGGCCGGTGACCGTCGCGACGAGCCGTTCGGCCAGCGGCGCCGATTCCCGCTCGCCGTGCCGCCACGCCAGGACGGCCACCACGTCCTGCGACCCGCCCGCCACCACGGCCGGGACGCCCGCGGCGGCGAAGAACTCGCCGGCCGCCTCCGCGAGCCCGGGCAGGGTCGCGTCGGCGCCGGCGAACGCCAGCGCCCACACCGCCAGCGGCCCGTCGGCGTCCACCCCGAACGCGCGCAGCCGGCCGGGGACCTCGGCCGCGCGGCTGCCGCCCGACAGCACCATCTCCAGCAGCTCCCCGGCGAACCGCTGCTCGATCGCCTGCATCGCCTGCTTCTTCGCGACCTCCAGGCTGAGGAAGCGGGCCGCCTGCTCCAGGGCCTCCTGCTCGACGCGCGCGAGGTCGGCGACCGGGCGCAGGCACACCAGTGCCGCGTCGGCCTCGCCGACCGCTCCGACCAGGTACAGCGCGGCCCTGCCCGCGGCGCCGAGGTCCAGTTCCAGAGGCGGCGGGCGGCGCGCCAGGCCGGTGGCCACCGTGTGGAGCTGCGCGGGCTCCAGCTCGGCTCCGGCCGACGCGAGCAGGCGGCCCATCCGGTCGACGACCGCGAGCGGCAGCTCGTGGTCGCGGCGCAGCACCCGCAGCACCCCGGAGGCGCCCGCGCCCTGGGAGATCGCCGTCGCCAGCGCCTCGCCCCGGCGGACCAGCCCGACGAGCGCGCCCTGCCGCTCCTCGGTGTAGTGGGCGGCCACCGCCTGCGAGATCGCGGTGAACGGCACCGCCGCGGAGATCTCCAGCAGCGGCACGCCGGCCTCCTCGCAGGCGCGGACCAGGTCGTCCGGCGTCACGGGGCACTCCGGCCGCAGGCCGAACACCAGGCCCGCCGGCTCGGCGCGCCGGACGCCGGCGACGAACTCGGCGGCGGTGACGCGGTCGCTCCACAGCCCGTTGGTCAGCACCAGCTCGCGCCGGCGCACGTAGCGCGACGGGTCGGGCAGCTCGGTGTTGTGGACCCAGGCGGCCGGCTCGTCCAGCGCGCCCGGAGGTCCTGGGACCAGGACCCGCAGTTCCAGGGTCGCGTCCGCCAGCAGGGACCGCAGAGTGAACATGGTGTGAATCTATACAGTCGGAGCCCTCATCAATAGAGGTTCCTCTACTTCGCTTCGTCGGGGCTCGGTGCTTTTGTGTGTCACATCACGGACGGAGGAACCATGTTCGACAACGATCCGGCACAGAGCGTCCGGCCCGAGGCGGTCCGCTTCGACGAGCACGGCATCGACCCCATCCCCGCGTCCTCGCGCGACTCCACGCCATGGCAGCAGTTCTGGATCTGGTGCGGCGCCAACATCGCGCCCATCAACTGGGTGCTCGGCGCGCTCGGCGTCACCCTCGGCCTCAGCCTCGTGGAGACGCTGACGGTCATCGCCCTCGGCAACGTGGTCGGCTGCGCGGTCTTCGGGCTGTTCAACGTGATGGGCCACCGCACCGGCGTCAACCAGATGGTCCTCGGCCGCGGGCCGTTCGGCCGGCGCGGCGCCCTCGTTCCCGGCCTGGTGCAGGGACTGCTCACCACGGGCTGGGTCGGCGTCAACACCTGGGTGGTGCTCGACCTGGTCATCGAGATCCTCGGGCAGATCGGCGTGCACGGCGGCACCGGGCTGAGGTACCTGGTGGCCGGGCTCATCATGGCCGTCCAGCTGACCTTGGCGCTGTACGGGTTCTACGCCATCCGCACCTTCGAGAAGTACACCGTCCCGGCCACGGTGGTGGTGATGGCGGTCATGACCGTCCTCGCGCTGGCGCACTCCGACCCGCACTGGACGGCCGCGACCGCCACGACCACCGGCGGCAAGGTCACCGCCGTCACCCAGCTGCTCACCGCCATCGGCATCGGCTGGGGGATCACCTGGCTGCCGTACTCGGCCGACTACAGCCGCTTCGTCCGCACGGGCGCCTCCGACCGGTCGGTGTTCTGGTCCACCGCCCTCGGCATGTACGTCCCGACGGTGTGGCTGGCCGCGCTCGGCGCCTGCCTGGCCGGCGCGGGCGGCGGCAGCGACCCCTCCAGCCTGGTGACCGGCACCTTCGGGGTGATGGCGGTGCCCGTTCTGCTGCTGATCATGCACGGGCCGGTCGCGACCAACATCCTCAACCTGTACTCCTGCTCCCTCGCCGCGCTGTCGATCGGCATCCGGGCCGCCCGCTGGAAGGTGACGCTGGCGGCGGGGACGGTCGCCTCCCTCGTCCTCGCGGTGTTCCTCCAGGCCGAGAGCTTCGCCCAGGCCTTCGACAACTGGATGTCGTCCATCCTGGTCTGGATCAGCCCGTGGGCGGCCGTGTGCCTGGTGGACTTCTTCGTCCTGCGGCGCGGCCGCGTCGACGTGGCCGCCCTGTACCGCGGCGGCGGCCGCGGCGGACCGGCGCTGGTCAGCCTGGCGCTGGGACTGCTGGCCGGATGGGCGTGGCAGTTCGGCATGGTGCCGGCGCTGCAGGGACCGCTCGCGCGGACGCTGGGCCACACCGACTTCTCCTGGCTGTCGGGCGGCCTCGTCGCGGGCGGGGTCTACTACGCCCTGGCCGTCCGGACGCGGCGGCAGGCCGCGGCCGACGCGGCGGTGGCGGCCGAGGCGGTGTCCTGATGGGAGTTCTGCCTCCCGGGCGGACCGCGGTGCTCACCGGTGCCCAGCGGCACGCGTCCGCACCGGACGCCACGGTCTCGTCGTCCAGGCGCTCGGTACGGGCAACCCCACCCCCGGCGTCCTCGCCGAGATCCGGACCTGCCTCGCCCAGGGCATCCCGGTCCTGGTCACGTCGCGCTGCGCGGAGGGACCGGCGGTCCCCGTCTACGGCGCCGGCGGTGGCGCCGACCTCGCCGAGGCGGGCGCCGTCTTCGCCGGCACCCTCGGCGCCCCCAAGGCCCGGCTGCTCCTCATGACCGCGCTCGCCGCCGAGGGCGGCGCCGAACAGGCCCTTGCCCGCCTGCGCCCGCACCTGCCCGCATGAGACGGCACCCACCGCCCGCCCGCGCCGGGCTAGGTGTCGCAGCCGATGCCGTCGCCGTCGCGGTCCAGGTCGTAGATGTCGCTGCCGATCACGCGGACGGGGCCCTGGACGTAGGCGGGCCCGTCGCCGCTGCCGCCGGCGCAGTCGACGTCGCTCGCGATGGGCACGCACGCGCCGCTGTAGTTGGGGTCGCACGTCGACGCCGGCTTGGCGCCAATGGCGATGATCTTCGAGACCGGGGTCTTGGTGGTCTCTTCGTGAAGCAGTTTCCTGCTGATCTCCACACCGTCGCGGAGGGTCACTTCATAGGTGAGGGTCTTGACGCCGGTGACGCCATGCCGCTTCACCTTGGTGGTTCCCTTGGCGAGGGATGGATCGCGCACCTTCCGGGTGGTGAAGGGGATCTTCCGGGTCACGGTGACCTTCTTCTTCTCGGCCGGCACCTTGGGCGTCGCCGATGTGGATGCAGCCGGGGAAGCGGAATTCGCCGGGCTCGATATCGGCGAGACCGCTGCCGAAGGCGAGGGGTCCGCCTTGCAGGCGCTGAACGTGAGCAGGCCGCTTACGGCCAAGGCAACCAGCGTGAAGTGTCGCATGAGTCCCTCCGTAGGGACTGGATCATGCTGACCGTTGACACGGCCGGTCAAGGGAACTGCCCGGCTCAGGCCATGTTCAGCGTGAAGTACCGGGTAAATACGGACCGGGCCGCGGCCACCGCGCCGGATTACGGAAGGCGGGTGACCGGACCGCAGTTCCTTTGAGGCGTTACGGGAGTTGCAGAGGGAAGGCCGCCGCTCGGGCGTAGAGTTTGTAAAGCTTGAACGGCCCCGCGAAGGACAGTCCGCAGGCGTTGTTGAGCATTCCGGTCGCCTTCTGGTTGCTCAGCGTGGTGCCGCGCGCGCCCGGATGGTCGATCTGGCCGCCCATGAACACCGCCATCCTGGCCAGCATGTGGTCGCGCTGACCGGTCGTCATCTCCTCCCAGGAATGGCAGGTCATCGCGGCGAGCATCGCGTCGTCGAGTTCGCTCGTCCCGGGGTCGTGGGGGTCACCGGCGGATGCCGTCCTGGTCGCGGCCGGGGCGGTGGCCCCCGGGGTCTTGAACCAGGGGCACGGGCCGCCGGGCTTCAGGTTGGACATGCAGGTGAGCAGTTCGAGCTCGTTGCCCAGGTTGCCGAACCCGATGCTGAGGAAGGGCGCCTTGCCGTTCAGGCAGTCCGGAAGGTTGCCGGGTGAGGTGGTGGCGGTGCCGTTGGAGTACCAGCAGTTGCCGGAATTGCCGGGGAAGGCGTCCCACCAGAAGTCCACGCCGTTTCCGGTCATCTTGTTGCCGTAGAACTGGTTGCGGTGCGAGGTGGACAGCTTCAGCGGGTCGCAGCCCGTCATGGGCTTGTCGGCGCAGACGAACGCGTCCGGGACGGCGAACAGCATGGCCCCGCGCCGCCGGTTGTCGCGGAAGGTGTTGTTCCGGACGACGTTGTCGTCACCGCCGGCGATCCACATCCCGCTCCCCACGGGGACCGGCACGGTCGGCACGACGTCGCTGTCCGCCAGGTACGGGTTGAAGTTGTTGGAGGAGAAGTCGTTCTTCTCGACCAGGTCGCCCTGCTGCGGGAAACCCGGATGCCCGGCGGCGGTGAACACGTCGGTGGTGAAGCCGAGGGCGTTGCCGTAGAAGTTGTTGTGGTGCACCCACGTGGCGCTGCCGTCGGTGCCCGAATAGCCGCTGGTGTTGTGGTGCGAGTCGCAGTAGCGGATCTCCTGGCTGTAGCGCGCGGCGGGGTAGACGCTCTCGTCGCGTCCCGCCCCGGTCTTCGCGCCCGACCCGGGATACAGCCCGGAGTCGCCGTTGCCGGCCGCCTCGCAGTTCTGGATCACGCCGTGGTCCTCGACGAACGTGAGCACGCCGTACTCGCCCGCGTAGAAGGTCTTGAAGCTGTCCAGCAGGTACCCGTTGCTCTCGAGGACGTAGATGTCGTGCTCGTTGGCGTGCCGGACGGTCAGGTTCCGCAGCACGAAACCATCGGCCCGGTCGGCGCGGATGCCCACGTCCTTCGCCGAATTGCGGGGGCCGCCGTTGCCGGACGACGGGTCGCCGGCGTCCACGACCACGTCGTCGGCGCTGACGCCCGCCCCTTCGAGCTGGAGGTTGCAGCGCACGCACGCGCCCCGGTTGGGGATGCCGTGCCGGTCGACGAGCGGCGGGTCCGGGTCCTTGCCGGTGCCGGGGGACCGGCCGAGCACGGCGATCAGGTTGGCGTCGTTCTGGCACGTGTACTCGCCGAGGTAGGAGTACGCGCCCGTGCTCAGCTTGTACTGGTCGCACGCGGGGTCGTGGGTCGGCTTCTTCCGCGCCGTGGGCTCGGTGTAGACGCCCGGCAGCACCACGACCCGGTCGTTGTTCCGCGAATCGGTCACCGCGGGCTGGATCTCGCTGTACCGGCACCGGTCGAACAGCGTCCGGTTGATCCGCTGCAGGTTCTTGGCCTCGGTGGCGCCGAGCGTCCGGTGGTCGTGGGGGCGGACGTTGTAGCCCGACTTGAGCGCCCGCTTGATCGAGGCGTCCAGCCGTTTCAGCGAATCCGGCTGGCACACGACGCGGGTCGTGCTCCGCGGGACGGTCTCGACGGCCGACGCGAGGCTCCGGGGCGTCGGCACCTTGCCGCCCGCGCACGGGCTGACGGAGCAGTCGGGACCGGGAGAGGGCCAGTACGACGGGCGTTCGATGTGCGCCTGCGCCGCCTGCGCCATGCCGAGGACCAGCACGGCCATGGCCGCCAGGGGCGCCCACCATCTCCCGAGAAACCGCAGGCCCATCCGGTGCTCCCTCGCTCGGCGCCTGACCTTGATCCCCCGAACGCTTGCTCGGTGTCATAGAAGCACGATCATCAAATCCGAGGAAGTCTCACAACAAGACTGGTATCGATCTTCAGTTCACGAGACCGCTCGCACCCGGCGGCGCCCGCCGGGCCGTGGTACTCGGTCCCTCTCGGCGGCGACGGCGGAGGCGGACACGAGCGTCGCGGCGGCGAGGCCGCCCCAGAGGGCGACCGGGCCGAGGGCGGCCAGAGCGGTGATGACCGCCGGTGAGACGGCGAGGCCGAAGCCCGTGGAGAGCTGGAAGCGGGCGAGGGCGCGTCCCAGGACGCGGGCCGGTGCGAGCGCGGTGACGAGCGCGGTGGCGCTGCCGGCATAGATGATCTCGCCGATCGTGCAGACCACGGACACCGCGGCGACGGCCGGGGTGCCCCAGCCGTGCCCCAGCGAGGCGGCCGCGAGGAAGCCGAGGTAGGACGCGGCCAGGACCACGCCGGACAGCGCCAGCACGGTCCGCCGGGAGAAGCGGGACATCAGGACGGTGACGGGCACCTGCAGGGTGACCACCAGCACCGTGTTGGCAACGAAGACCGCTGCCGGCCACACGGGGGACGCGTGGAACCGCGTCACCAGGACCAGCGGTATCGCGATCTCCGGGACGTTGAGGCAGAAGACGTAGACCACGTTGGCGGCGAGGAGGGCGAGCATCCGGGGCGCGGGCTCGTCGTCCCGGTCCTTGGCCGGGACGGCTTCCGCCGGATGTGCGTGCACGTGGACCGACCACGCCAAGGCCGCTGCGGCGAGGTAGGCGAGCGCGGTGACGGCTGCGAGCGCCCGCAGCGCGGTGGTGCCGCCCGCCAGGCATGCGGTGGCGAGCAGTGCTCCCACGCCGAGGGCGGCGTTGCGCAGGGCGCGGGCGGCCGCGAGGGCGGTGTCGCGTTCTCGGCCGTGGGCGACCGTTGCCACGAGTGCGGCGTGGGCGGCAGGCCATGCCTGATTACCGATGCCGAGGAAGAGCGCCGCCGCCGCGAAGAGCCAGACGTGCCCAGCCGGGGCGGCCAGCAGCAGCGCCACGCCCAGCACCCGCACCAGCATCGCCGCCGCCACGACCGTGCTGCGTGCGCCGCTGTCCAACCATCGGCCCACCGCGGGCATGCACACCAGACCCGCGACGATGCCGACCGTCATGGCGGCGCCGGTGACCGTCGCGGACAGCTTCAATACCGTCACGCCATAGAGCAGCAGAAAGGGCCGCAGCAGGCCGGTGCCCAGCGCGTCCACGGCCAGCGCGACGGCATAGCGGGGGCCTCCGGAGGCGCGGACGAGGGCGCGGGGTCGGATCCTGGTGATGGTCGCCATGGCGTCAGACGGTGCGTCCGGCCCCCGGGCTGGAGCACGCCGGTTGACGCTTATCGTCAATCGACGCCGTGGCCGCGTCGTCCAGGCGGTGATGATGGGGGTATGACGCTGAGGATCGACATCAGCGGCCTGCCGTCCGAGCGGGTGCGGTTCGCCGCCTCCCCGCTGGCCGAGCTGACCGCGATGCTGCACGTGCTGGCCGAACCGGGGCACCATCCGCGGTTCGCCGGCTGGGCCGCGGACGTCTGGTCCGGGCTGCGGCCGGAGCTGGCCGAGCGGCTCAGGGAGGCGGAGTTCCTCTGGCGTTCCTCACAGGCCGACTTCCTGATCCCCGGACGGCCCCGCCCGACCCTCGCCGAGGAACTGGACGACGTCGACCGGATCGACGACGAGACGTACGTGACCGCCGCGCTCGTCACCACGTGCGGCAGCAACCGGGTCCATTTCCCCGGGACGTCGCCGCTCACCGACACGACCGCGCGCGAGCGGGCCCTGGACGTGGCCCAGGCCCGCGGCGCGCTGCAGGAGGCCTTCGCGGAACGGCTGCTCGCGGACCCGCCCGCGGTGCGGGCGCGGGTGCGCCGCACCCTCGAAGAGTGCGCCGAGGCGTTCTTCGACGCCGCCTGGGCGGACGTCGCGGCGCGGCTCGCCACCGATCTGCGTCTGAAGAACGAGCTGCTCAGGCGGCAGGGTGCCGGGGCGGCGCTCGCCTCGGTCTCCGGCGCGGTCGCCCTGGCACCGGACGGCGACTGCATCATCGTGGACAAGGTGCAGGACAAGGCGACCGCCGCCCGCGGCGCCGGGGTCACCTTCATCCCCAGCGTCTTCGGCCGCCCGCACCTGGTGGCGGTTCACGCGCCCGGGTGGCATCCGGTGGTGCAGTACCCCGTCGCCGAGCCGGATCCGGAGGAGCCGGTCTCCCTGGAGACGGTCACCCTCCGGCTGGACGCGCTCGCGCATCCGGTGCGGCTGCGGCTCCTGCGGACCCTGGCCCGAGGCCCGCACACCACCGGCGAGCTGGCCCACTTCTGGGAACTCTCGCCCCCGGAGGTGTCCCGCCACCTCGCCGTCCTGCGCCGCGCGGGCCTGCTCACCGCCCGGCGGGACGGCCGTTACGTCCGCTACACCCTCAACCTGGCCGACCTGACGTCGCTGGGCGCCGACCTGCTGGCGGCCGTACTGCGCTGAGCGGCTCCGGTCCGTGCCGCCGCGTGCGCAGTGCGGTCCTGCGTTCCGACGCTGTCTCGCGGCGGACGGCGCGGGATAGGGTCGGGGCGAATCGTGGGTCCAGCGGGCTGCCTGGGGGTGCGATGTCGGACGGGGAACGCCGGCGCGGGCTGGCGCAGGTGATCGCGTCCGCCGTCCTCGGGCTCGTCGTCCTGCCAGTGGTGACCAACGTGGCGACCGGCGGCGACCCGCCGTGGTGGGCGATCCCGTCGGTGCTGCTGGTGGGGGCCCTCGTGACCTGGCTGACGGTCGTGCAGTACCGCGCCCAGGGCCGGGCACCGGCGACCGGGGAGTTCCCGGCCGAGTTCCGGCGGCGGGCGCTGCGCAGGGCGCGCGCGGTGCTGGACGCGCGCCTAGCCTACCGTCCCACCACATGGGCGCGCCTCGACCTGGCGGACGCCTCCGACCAGATCCGCGCTCCGGACGATCTGACCGTGACCGGCGAACCGCGGCGCCCGCCGGGCTCGGTGCCGGCCGCGTTCGACGCGTCCGGCCGGTCGCTGCTCCTGCTGGGCGCGCCGGGCGCGGGCAAGACCACCCAGCTCCTCGATCTCGCGGACCGGCTCCTCGCGGACGCGGAGTCGGGCGCGGAGCAGCCGATCCCCGTCGTCGACCTGGCCTCGTTCCGCTCCGCCGGGCCGACGGGCCGCTGGCCGAGGCAGCGGGCGGTGGCGCCGTCCGACCGTGAACGGGACACGCGCTGGCTGCTGCGGAGCCTGCGCCGCGAGTACGGCCTCGGCCGGCAGGTCGCCGAGCGATGGCTCGCCGCGCACCGGATCGTGCTCCTTCTGGACGGCCTGGACGAGGTCCCCGGCGTTCACCGCGCGGCGTGCCTGCGATGGATCAACTTCCTGCAGCGCCGCTACGGCGTTCCCCCGATGGCGGTGTGCAGCAGGGAACGCGAGTACGCAGGCCTCGGGGAGAAGCTCGCCGTGCAGGGCGCCGTGCTCATCGCGCCGCTTCCTCGGGAACGCGTCATGGCGTGGCTCGGGGAAGGCGGCCCGGTCCTGGACCATGTCCGCCAGGCGATCGAGGACGATCCCACCCTTCTGGACCTGCTGGACGCTCCGCTGTGGCTGGACGTCCTGGCCGCCGTGTCCCGGCCATCCCGGCAGGTACGGCGCGGGCGGCCGCTGGATAGGCGGCGGCGGGCGCTCCTCGACGCCTATGTGGACGAGGCGATTCGGCGCGGTGACCAGTCGGCCGGATACACGCGCGGGGACGTGGCCCGGTGGCTCGGGTTTCTCGGGCGCGCGGCGGTCTCCGTGGTCGCGAGCCGGCGGCGCTTCGGCCTGGTCGCCGTGGGCGCCGGATTGCCGGACGATGCCGTCCCACCGGTGAAGGCATGGATCGCCGCCCCGGTGACGGTGCTGGTGACGGTCGCCGGAGCGGCGGTCCTGTGGTGGCATGCGGGGGCCGCTGCCGCTGTGTCGGGCGCGGCGGTCGCGGCGCTCTCGGTGCTGCCTTGGCGGGTGGCCCGCGCGATGGCGGAGGACGGTTCCGGTGATTCCGGTGACGGGCCGGATGACCGGGCCCTCGCCCGGCCGATCATCCGGCCGCGTCCCGGCAGGCTCGCGGCGCTCGCCGCGGTGGTGACGCTCGCCGCGGCGGGCCTGGCCGGGGCCGCCCTGGGCGTGGCCGAAGCGCTGGCCGCGCTGGTGGGCCTGCTGCCCCGCGTGTCCGCCCACGCCCACTTCTGGCCGGTCGGACGCTGGATCGCCTTCCTGGCGGCCGTTCTGATCGTGGCGTTCTGCTTCGGGGTCGTCATGGCCGCCATCGCGACGGTACGGTCCCGGCACTCCGTCCGGAGCTCCGGACACTGGCTGGGCCGGTTCCTGCTCACGGCACTGGTGGACACCCTCATCGGGCTGGTGGCCTGCGCCGCCGCCGTCTACGTGCTGGGGCTGGCGTACCTTGCCCTCGCCTCGATTCCCGACCGGTACCTGTTCACCGGCACCATCGCGCTGGCCTTCTTCGCGGCCGGGGGCGTGGTCGGCTTCATGACCGACACGATGGCGGGCGGCCGGAGCGGCTTCGGCTCGCCGCAGGAGTACTGGGTGTCCCTCGTGGGGCTGGAGGCGATCGTCGCCGGGTTCGCCCTCGTGTTCGCGTACCGGCACGGATGGGTCTCGCAGGCGCTGCTCTTCCACCTGGCGGCCATCGGCGTCGGTGGCGGCGCCGGGCTGTTCCTCGCCGCCCAGGCCCGCTGGTGGAGCGCGCGCTCCGGGGAGTTGACGGCCCTGTGCCTGTCCTCGATCGGGTACCTGCCCTGGCGTCTGGGCCGTTTCCTGGACTACGCCGCCCGCCGCGACCTGCTGCGGCGAGAAGGCCCGGACTACCGGTTCCGGCACCAGTTGTTCGCCGAGCACTTCGCCCCGTCCGACCAGTGACGTCCTTCCGGCGGAGGTGAGCGCCGAGATGACGGCGACGGTGACCGGTGCGCGCATGCGGGTCCTCCCCTCGAAGCCGGGATCATCCCAGTAGACACTGGTGTTTTTTTGGCGGCCGTTGGATAGTGCTCCCATGAAACGTGTCATCGCGGTCATCTCCACCGTCGCCGCCCTCGCGTCTCTTCCCGCCCCCGCCCTCGCGGCCGGCCACGAACTCGGCACGGTCTCCCTGCCCTTCCTGTGGCCGACGGCCCGGCTCTACGACGTCACCGCCGACGGCGCGGGCGGTGTCTGGATCGGCGGCGTACAGGGCAAGTACTGCGTCCGCTGGGGCGACCTGTGCCCGGTGTACAACGACGGGAACCCGGTCGTGCGGCGTCGGGTGGGCTCCTCATGGAAGGAGTATCCGATCAACGGCTGGGCGGGCCAGGGCGAGATCGCGCGGATCGCCTCGGGTGCGGGCGAGACCTGGATCGCCGGCGGACCGAGCGCCAGCGGGAGTTCGAGCACGTACATGGCGCGCTTCGACGGCTCGGCGTTCCAGCAGGTGGCGGCTCCGGCCAAGTACGTCACCACGCTCGTCACCGGCGCGGCCGGCACCTTCGCCAGCGCCTGGGACTTGGATTCCGGGAGTGGGCTGTTCAAGCGCACCGGCGATACCTGGACCGCGGTCGACGTGCCCGGGGTCGACTACGTCGCCGACCTTCAGGCGCTCACCGCGTCCGACGCATGGGCGGTCGGCTACAAGGACGGCGTTCAGCAGGTGCCCGCCGTCGCGCACTTCGACGGCGCCGCCTGGAAGAGCGTCCCGCTGCCCGCGGTCACCGAGAACGATTGGTTCCGCAAAGTCGTCCCGGTCGCCGCGAACGACGTCTGGGGCATCACGGCCAAGCGTCTGGCGCACTGGAACGGCACCGCGTGGACCTACATCGCCGCCCCGGCAGGGTTCCCCGACCTCGGCGACCTGACCGTGGACTCGTCAGGGACCCCTTGGGTCGTGGCGGAAGCGTCCGCGCCGCCCGAGGAGCCCCCGTACCGCTACAGCGGCGGCAAGTGGGAGGCGGTGACGATCCCGGCCGGGACCGAGGTGCACGACCTCGCCGCCGTGGCCGGCGGCATCTGGGGAGTGGGCACGCAAGGAGACGGCCCAGCGGCCTTCAACGGGTCGTGACGCCCGGCTGAGCGACGGCCGCCGGGTGGGCGGATCCCGGACGCTTCGGACTCGCCATGCTCGTGTGTCCCAGGTCACCGTTCCGGTTCGCGGCGTGGCCGACGGATTCTCCGTCGGCCGCGGGTCTGGATGTCGACCGAACTCGACCACGACACGAGGAGTGTCTGATGTCCGATTCTTTCCACACGGCGGTCGTGACCGGTGCCGGCCGCGGCTTCGGGCGGGCGATCGCCACCGCGCTCGTCGCAGCCGGCACCGGTGTCGTCGGCATCGCCCGTGACGAGCGGGAACTGCATGCCGTCAGCGAGGAACTGGGGGAGGGCTTCACCCCGGTCGCGGCCGACGCCACCGGCGAGGCGCTCGCTCGGAGCGTGATCCGCGAACACCGGCCGGACCTGCTCGTCCTCAACGCCGGAGTCATGCCGCACATGGCGCCCCTGCACGAGCAGACCTGGGAGACCTTCAGCCGCAACTGGCACGTCGACACCCGGCACGTCTTCACCTGGACGCGGGCGGCGCTGCTCGAACCGCTGGCCCCGGGCAGCGCGGTCGTCGCGATGTCCAGCGGGGCGGTCGTGGCCGGGTCCCCGCTCAGCGGAGGGTATGCCGGCGCCAAGGCCGCGATCCGGTACATCAGCGGTTACGCCGCCGAGGAGTCGGACAGGGCCGGGCTCGGCATCCGCTTCGTCGCGCTGCTCCCGCAGCTCACGCCGGCGACCGGCCTCGGGGAGCAGGTGGTCGCCGACTACGCGGCGCGCCAGGGCGTCGACCGGGACGCCTTCACCCGCGGTCTCCAGCCGGTGCTCACCCCGGAGCAGGTCGCCAAGGCGGTCATGGACGTCGCCGGCGACCGCGACGGCGCCCCGGCCTACCTGGTCGCCGGTGCCGGGACGCGCCCGCTCGACTGAGCGTCCGGTGAGCAACAGGGAGAACGAGCCTTGATGGGCGGATTCGACGGCTGCGCGCCCGGTCGGCGGGAGGCGCCGACCGGGCACCGCGGGGACGCCCGATCTCAGGCGGCCTTCTTCCACTCGATGATCTGGAGGTAGTTCCCGTCCGGGTCGGCGAACGTGCCGAACCTGCCCTTCTCCCGGTCCTCGACCGAGATCCATTTCACGCCGGCCGCGTTCAGCCGGGCCTCCACCGCGTCGAAGTCGTCGACGTGGAAGTTGATGATCGTGCGGCCCGGCTGGTCGTTCTCCGCCTCGACGTCGTCGCGCCCGTCGATGACCAGCAGGAAGCCGCCCAGGTCTATCGCGCCCTCGCCGGCGGACTCCGGCGCCAGCGCCTTGACGTACCATTCCCGCAGTTCGGCGGGACGGGTCGTGCCGAGCAGCATGCTGCCGGGTTTCAGCGTTGCCATGTCGAAACTCCTCGTCATGTGATCGGGGATTGCGGTAAGGGCCGTCGCCATTCGACGCGTCCCGCGCGGCGGGCGCTCATGCTCCGGTATTCGCCGACTTGACCTCGACGAGGATCACGTTCACCTCGCCCGCCAGCAGCTCCCAGGCGTGTTCGAAGGCGTTCTCCTGCCAGACGACCGCGCCGGGGTTCAGATCCACGATCTGCGTCGTCCCGTCCGCCCAGGTCACCTTCTGCCGCCCGGAGCCGAGGTTGACCACGAGCATCGGGAGGTGCGAGTGCATCTCGTTCTTCCAGCCGTGAGAGGCCCGCGCCTGGATGACCCGAACGTGCTCGTTGTCGAACAGGACTTGATGCGCATCGGGATCGACGATCGTCGCATGGTGGTACCGCTCGGCCGAGGCCGGGCCCTCGTCCTGAAGTGCATCGCTCATCGCAGGCTCCTGTCTGCCGGATTGCGCTCGTCGCGCGACCTTGGCGCCACTGAACCTCGCTGGTTCCGGCAGGTCGCCCGCCAACCATAGCCACGGCAGGTTGTTAAAAACAACTAGCAAAAGTTGTTTTTCAGAACCAAGGCTAGGATCGGAGTGGAGACAAGGAGGGGGTGGCCGTGCCGACCAGCCGCAGTTATCGGGACTCATGTGGGATGGCCCGGGCTCTCGACGTCGTCGGAGAGCGGTGGGCGCTGCTGGTCGTCCGGGAGCTGCTCCTGGTGCCTCAGCGCTTCTCCGAGCTGCGGCACGCTCTGCCCAACGCCAGCTCGAACCTGCTCGCCGACCGGCTCCGGGAACTGGAGCAGCACGGCGTGGTCCATCGCCGCAGGCTGGGGGCGACGTCGGGCCCGCAGGTCTACGAGCTGACCGAGTGGGGCCGCAGGCTGGAGCCGGTCGTCCTGGCGCTGAGCGAGTGGGGGATCGACGCCCCCAGCCCGCCGGAGCCGAGCTCCCTCAGCGCCACCTCGGTGCTGCTGTTCCTGCGCGTCGGCGTTCGTCCCGACCCGGCGGCGCCGCCGATCGTCTGCCGCCTCGATCTCGACGGCTCGATCTGGACGGTCCGCGTGGAGTCCGGAGAGGTGCACGTGCAGAGCGGCGAACCGGCCAGGGCCGACATCTCGCTCCGCACGGACCCCAAGACGCTCGGCGGCCTGCTGGCGGACCCGGCCTCGCTCGACGCGGCGCTCGCCGAAGGAAGACTGGCCTTCGTGGGCGATCTTCCGACCCTCAACCGGCTGCTGTACGGAGACGCCGCCCGCGCTGATCGCCCATGACATTGGAGTCCGCACGGGCGGTCGGCGAAGCTCGGCGCGTGCGAGGAGTTCAGGTGTTTCCGGGGCCGGGATTCGTGCCGGCCGCGCAGGCCGTGCCGTAGCCGGGCAGGTCGCCGCCCAGGGCCGCCGCCGCCAGGAAGCGTTCGGTGACCGCCCGGTGCTCGCCCGGCGCGGGCCGGAAGCGCGGGCGGCGCCCTCGGACGCGCCGCCGGGCCCGGTACGCCATCTGCTGGACCGCCCGTTCGGTGCGTCCGACGATGGCCGCGATCTCCGCGTGCGCGAAGCCGAACACGTCGTGCAGCAGGAACACCGCGCGCTCGGTGGGGGACAGGGTCTCCAGGACGACCAGCAGACCCGCCGCCACCGCGTCGACCGGGCGCGGCTCCCCGGAGGCGCCGTTCGGCGGGCCGTCGGGACGGTCCTCGTCGATGGTCACTTCGCGCCGCGCCCGTATCCTGCGGAGCTCGTCGATCGCCTGCCGGGTCACCAGCCGGAACAGGTACGCGCCGGGGTCGGCGACCGCGCCGTGGTCCACCCGGCTCCAGCGAAGCCATGCCTCTTGAAGGACATCGTCGGCATCCGCCCGGTTTCCGAGCATCCGGTACGCCGCCGCCCAAAGCGCGGCCCGGCGCCTCTCGAACAGTTCGCCCGCCGTGTCCATCGCGCCCTCCCGTCCAGATCCCTCACCAGCAAGACGGTTCGGCGGGCGCCGACGTCACGCGTGACGCCAGGGGATTTCCATCCGTCGTACCGAGTGGACATCGCCCGGCGACCCGAAAGGCGTGACATGACATCGACCCCACTCTCCGACCAGAACCGGCGGTTCGTCCTGGAGGCCGTGTCGCGGTTCGGCGCGGGCGACATCGCCGGATTCGCCGAACTGCTCGGCGAGGATTTCATCTCGCACAACCCCCGCGTGGCGCACGATCCCGCGGCGCGGTCCGGGCGCCAGGCGTTCGCGGACTTCCTGAGCGGGCCCGGCGGCGCGCACCTGCGGGACGCGACCGTAGCGGTCGAGCACGTCCTCGCCGACGGCGACCTGGTCGCCGTGCACACCCACGTGGCCACCCCGCAGGGCGACCTCGCGACCGTCGACATCTTCCGCGTGGACGCCGGCGAGATCGTCGAGCACTGGGACGTCGTCCAACCGGTCCCCGACGAGGTGCTCCACCCGCACGGGATGTTCTGACCGTCGCCGCGGATCGAACCGGACGCGAGGCCCTCGCCTCCCGCAGGCCGCTCCCTACAAGGAGCCGAGCGCGTGGCCCGTCGTCGCGTCGACGTGGTCCGGGACGGCGTCATGGCGGTCGCCGACCGAGGGCGTCCCCGACGGCTCGAACAACAGGATCGCGGCCCCGCCGGGAGCGGACGGCTTGTGCTCGGTGCCGCGCGGGACGGTGAAGACCGCGCCCCGGGGCAGCCGGACCGTCCGCTCCCCGTCGGGGCCGCGCAGGGCGATGTGCAGTTCCCCGTCGAGCACCAGGAAGAACTCGTCGGTGTCGTCATGGACGTGCCAGATGTGCTCGCCCTCGACCTTGGCGACGCGCACGTCATAGTCGTTGACGCGCGTGACGATGCGGGGGCTCCACAGCGCGTCGAAGGAGGCCAGGGCCTGGGCGAGGTCGATGGGTCCGTTGCTCATGCATCGCATCCTGGCGGTCCGGGCGCCCCCGGCGTGAGTGCTAGGAATAGCACATGGCGCAAGGATCCTCGCAAGCCCGCGAAACGGCGGCCCCGCACAAGGTCGTCGTGATCGTGGACGAGAACTCCAACCCCTTCGAGCTGGGCTGCGCGACCGAGGTCTTCGGCCTGCGCAGGCCGGAGCTCGGCCGCGACCTCTACGACTTCCGGCTGTGCTCGCCCGAGCCCCGCACGCCGATGCGGGACGGGTTCTTCACCCTCACCGGCGTCGCCGGCCTGGACGCGGCCGAAGCGGCGGACACCGTGATCGTGCCCAACCGTCCCGATGTCGAGGTGCCGCGCCGGCCCGCGGTGCTCGACGCGATCCGGCGGGCACACGCGCGCGGCGCCCGCCTGGTCGGCTTCTGCAGCGGCGCGTTCACGCTGGCCGAGGCCGGGGTCCTCGACGGGCGCCGCGCCACCGCGCACTGGCAGTGGGCCGAGGACTTCCGTGCCCGCTTCCCGTCCGTCCGGCTGGAGACCGACGTGCTGTTCGTGGACGACGGCGACGTCCTCACCGCCGCGGGGAGCGCCGCCGCGCTCGACCTCGGCCTGTACATCGTCCGCCGCGACCACGGCGCGGAGGTCGCCAACGCGGTGAGCCGGCGGCTGGTGTTCGCCGCGCACCGCGACGGCGGGCAGCGGCAGTTCGTGGAGCGGCCCGTGCCCGACGCGCCCGACGAGTCCCTCGCGCCCGTCCTCGCCTGGGCCCAGGAGCGGCTGGACGCCCCGCTCACGGTGTCCGATCTCGCGGCGCGTGCCGCGGTCAGCCCGGCGACGCTGCACCGCCGCTTCCGGGCGCAGCTGGGCACGACGCCGCTCGGATGGCTGACGGGGGAGCGGCTCGGCCTGGCGTGCCGCATGATCGAGCGGGGCGAGTCGCGGTTCGAGAGGGTCGCGCGGTACAGCGGGCTGGGGACCGCCGCCAACCTGCGCGCGCTGATGCGCCGCAAGATCGGGCTCACCCCGCTGGAGTACCGGCGCCGCTTCGGCCCCGGCACGGGCGCCGACGCCGGTGGCGCCCCGTCGACGACGGAGGCTCAGCCGCGGCTCTCGAGGTAGCCGGCGATCGACTCGGCGAGGACGGCGCGCGCCTCGTCGATGTCGGTCCAGGTGCTCAGGTTCTGCTCCAGGTAGAGGCCGTGGACGGCGGCCGGCAGGAGGTGGCGAACGCGCTCCAGCCGGTAGGCGTCGACGACGAGCCCGCGGAAGGCCCGCGCGTAGGCGCGCCGCCAGTGACGGTCCCAGAGGGCGAGCTGTGCGGTCGTCCGGGGATAGGCGTCGGCCAGCTCGGCGGTGTTGCGGGGCAGCAGGCCGCGCAGCGTCGCCACCGCCCGGCCGGGGGTGGAGTCGAGACCCGACCAGAGGGCGTCGACGATCCGGGTCATCCGTTCGGTGACGGACCCGTCGTCCATCTCCTTCCACGGCAGCATCTCGCCCCGGCCCGCCAGTTCCTCGAGGACCGCGGCCCAGAGCCCGTCGACGCCGCCGAACTGGTGCTGGACCGTGCCCCAGGTGACGCCCGCGCGTTTCGCGACGAGGTTGGCGCTGACCTCACCGCCTCGCTCGCCGTCGGCGAGCACGTCGATGGCGGTTCCGATCACCCGGGCGCGGGTCTCCAGGCCGCGCCGGTTGAGCGGGGCCCCTCTCGCGTTGACGGGCGTGCCGGTGGCGCCGCGGCTCGCCGGATCACCCGCCTCCGCCACCCTGTCGGTCGAGGGCTCGGTCACGAGGCGATTGTAGATCGGACGGCGTGGCCGGCGAGGCCGCACCGGCGAAAGAGGCATAGATGTGTCTATGTGATCCTTGTTGGCGCTCGTGCTTCCGGTATACGGTCGGCGCATGACGAGCCGCCGTTCCTTTCCCGAAGAATCCGCGGTGGGCGTCGGCGGCTTCGTCCGCGAGGACACGCCGACCGCCGAGGTGGACCGCCGGGAAGCGGTGATGGCGTCGCTGACCGGGACCGTGCGCGAGCTGATCGACGCCACGATCCGGACGACCGTCGACGACGACGAGGTGCACCGGATCCGCGACGACCTCGCCGCGCTCGTCGCGCGGCTGCGCACCGCCCAGCTGCCCGGTCCCGCCGGCATCCGGTACAACGGCGAGCTCCGGTCCTGGAACTGGGGCAATGCCGTGATGGGCGCGGCGAACGCGATCGCCCCGCCCCTGCGCGTGGTGCACGATTCGTCGGGATGCCACGCCGACGTGGTCCTCGGTGCGGCGTACGAGGGGCCTCCCGGGCTGGTGCACGGGGGAGTCTCCGCGATGCTTCTCGACCACATCATGGGGGAGGCGGCGTCCGGGATGCGCCGCACGGCCTTCACCGGGACGCTCACCATGCGCTACCGGCGCGGGACTCCGCTCGGCCCGCTCCGCCTCGAAGCGGGCATCGTCCGCGAGGAGGGGCGCAAGGTGTTCGTGGCCGGGTCGATCTCGGACGCCGGCGGGGTGACCGTCGAGGCCGACGGGGTGTTCATCCAGCCGGTGGGGGCGCCGACGGCTGATGGGCGCTAGCTCATCGAGCCGGACGAGTACATAGAGGTGACTATGTCTCCTGCTGCCGGTGGTTCCCGCAGTGAGTTCTCCGGAGGAGGGGCTCCATGAGGTCGCTCGCGGAGGGGAGCGTCGCCGTCGTCACCGGGTCGTCCCGCGGCATCGGGCTGGAGGTGGCCCGCGCGCTGGCGGGCGCGGGCGCGTCCGTCGTCATCAACGGACGCGATCCGGCGGCCGTCGGCGATGCCGTCGCCGAGCTGGGCGCATCGGCACGGGCCGTCGGCGTGGCCGGTTCCGCCGCGGACCCCGGCGTGGTCGAGTCGCTGGTCCGTGCGGCCCGGGACCTCGGCACCCCCGACATCCTCGTCAACTGCGCGGGCACCGCCGAGCCTCCCGGGTCCTCGATCCTGGACATCTCCGTGGAGGCCTGGCGCGAGCTCATCGATGTCCACCTCCACGCGACGTTCCTGACCTGCCGGGCGTTCGCTCCGCTCATGGTCGAGGCGGGACGGGGCTGGATCGTGAACACCAGCTCCCACGCGTTCACCGGGGCCTTCGGAGGGACCGGCTACCCGGCGGGCAAGGGAGGCGTGAACAGCCTGACCTACGCGCTGGCGGCCGAGCTGCGGGAACACGGCGTCCGGGTGAACGCGGTCTGCCCCGGGGCCGAGACGCGCCTGTCGAGCGGTGCTGACTATGAAGCCGGCATCGAACGGCTGCACCGGCGGGGCATCCTGGACGACCTCATGCACTCCGGAGCGCTGGCACCGCCTCCCGCCGAGTACGTCGCCCAGCTCTACGTCTTCCTCGCGAGCACCGAGTCGCCCGACGTCACGGGGCGGGTGTTCGCCGGTGCAGGGGGGTACATCGGGGAGTTCCCGCGTCCGGTCGAGCGGTACCTCACCTGGCGGGACCATGGCACCTCCCCGCCGTGGACCCCGGACGAGATCGCCGCGACGGTGACCGGGGATCAGTGAAGGCGGCTCCGAGCGGCGGGCGTTGGCGAACCCCGAGCGCGCGCGGGCCGCTTGTGGGCGGGGCTGGGCTCAGGCGACCGGGTCGATAACGGATCGCGCGAGGCGGTCGCCCGCTGGCACGCTGCCCCTATGGAACGCGCGGAAGTACTCCTCATCGGAGGACGAGCCGGTGTCGGCAAGACCACGGTGGGGTGGGAGGTCTCGGCGCTGCTGCGCTCCGAGGCGGTCGCTCACGCGATCATCGATGGTGACTTCATGGGCCAGGTGCATCCGGCTCCGGAAGGCGACCCGCACCGCGAGGAGATCACCGAGATCAACCTGACCGCCGTGTGGGCCAACTTCGCCCGGCGCGGCTACCGGCGCCTGGTCTATACGAACACCGCGAGCGTGCTGCCGGAGGCGACGGGCATGTTCGAGCGTGCCATGGGGGCCCGAGTGCAGATCGTGCGGGTCCTGCTCACCGCCTCCGACGAGACCGCACGCGAACGGCTGGTGGGACGGGAACTCGGCTCGGAGCTGGAGCAGGAGCTGGAAGGAAGTGTCCGCAAGGCCCGGGTCCTGGACCGGCGAGCCCCCGCGGGGACCGTGCGGGTGGCGACGGACGGGCGGCTCGTCGCCGACATCGCGCGGGAGGTCGTCGCCGCCACCGGATGGGCCGGACCCCACGTCGCTCGCTGATCGTTGGCGGGCCGGTCCGGAAACGGCACGGCCACCTGTGACCACCAGTGGGCGGAGGCGTCTATCTCGTGAGGAGATCGCCTTTCAGGACGCGATCCAGCGCTGCCCGGCCTGCGGGTCCCCATGCCGGCTTGCCGCCGGGAAGGCCCTGGTCGCCGTTCCGGCCCATCAGCAGGAGGAACAGGCTTTTCAGGGCGGCCAGCCCGCGGGCGCGCCGGATCGTCGCCCCGTCGGCTCGCGCGTACGCGTCGAAGAAGCGTGCGGCGGTGCCGGCGGGAAGGATCACCCATGCGGCCGCGAGGTCCCACGCCGGGTCGCCTGCGAACATGGCGTCGAAGTCGATGACGCCCGAGAGCGTCCCGTCCGAGACGACGACGTTGGCGGGATGCAGGTCGCCGTGCACCCAGACCGGCGGACCGTCCCACTCGGGCGCCGCGACGGCGTCGTCCCAGACGGCCCGGACGCCGTCGGCGAGGCCGTCGGGGACGACGGCGTGGAAGAAGCGGTCGAAGCCGTCCGTGCACTTCTTGGGGTGGTCGCCGCGGTCCTGGCTGATCGGTGCGTCTTCGGGCGCCTGCGCGTGGAGTGCCTTGAGGAAGCCCGCCAGGGCGTCGGCCGCGTGATCGCCGCGGCTGATCGAGCCCTGGTCCAGCGGCTCGCCTGGGACCCACGTCATGATCGTCCAGGGCTTGGGGAAGCGGGCGGACGGTTCACCGATCCGGACAGGGACCGGGACCGGGAGCGGCAGGCGCGGGGCCAGGACGGGCAGCCACCGGCACTCCTTGCGCAGGAGTTCCGGGGCACCTGCTGTACGCGGCATGCGCACGGCCAACTCGTCCCCGAGGCGCCACATTTGGTTGCCCCACCCGCCCGCCACTTCGCGGACGGCCAGCCCTGCGAGGTCCGGATGCTGCTCCCGCAGCAACTCACGCACCAGGTCTGCGCTGATCTCGATCTCGATCCCGGAGTCGGCCACAGAGCCACGGTACTGGCGCAGCCACCGGCTCCGGCGACGCGCGGTCGGTCGGCCGCAAGGCCGGACGGGGGGAGGGGCGGGCGGCGCTGGCGAACACCGTCCCACCGCCCTGACCCTCCGCGTCGCCGTCCGTCACCGCAGGGCGTGACCGCTGCGACGGCTCTCCGCCGGCTCATTCGGCTCCGCGTGACCGTCGTTTTCGGCGGCGCGGGCGATGCCTTCGCACATGCCGCCGAAGACGCGGTCGTGGAACGGTTTGAACGCCCACCAGTAGCAGTGCCCGAGCAGACCGCGGGGGTGGAACAGGGCGCGCTGTGTGTAGCGGACGCGGCCGTCGCGTTCGGACACGGACAGCTCCAGCCAGGCCAGGCCGGGCACGCGCATCTCGGCGCGCAGCCGCAGGAGGCGGCCGGGCTCGATCTCCTCCACGCGCCAGAAGTCGACCGCTTCCCCGATCCGGAGCCGGCGCGGGTCGCGGCGGCCGCGCCGCAGGCCCACCCCGCCCGCGAGCCGGTCCAGGACGCCGCGGGCGCGCCAGGCCAGGGGGAAGGAGTACCAGCCGCGCTCGCCGCCGATCCCCTCGATGACGTCCCATAGGCGCTGCGGCGGTGCGTCGACGGTGCGGGACCGCTCGTCGGTGTAGAGGCTGCCGCCGGCCCAGGCCGGGTCGGTGGGCAGCGGGTCGCTGGGAGCGCCGGGGACGCTCGCCGACGACCAGCGGGTGGCGACGTCCGCCTCGCGGACGCGGCGCAGCGCCAGGGACACCGCCCGCTCGAAGCCGGTCAGGCCCTCGTCCGGCGGCGGGATGTAGCGGCTGATGTCGTGCTCGCGGCAGATCACCTCGTTGCGCAGCGACTCCACCAGCGGGCGCGCCAGACGGCCCGGGACCGGCGTGATCGCGCCGACCCACAGGCTCGACAGCCACGGGCTCAGCACGGGCACCGGGACGATGAGGCGCGGCCTGAGCCCGGCGACGGCGGCGTAGCGCCGCATCATGTCCCCGTAGGTGAGCACGTCCGGACCGCCGATGTCGAAGCCCCGGCTGACCCGGGCGGGCAGCCCGGCGGACGCCACCAGGTAGTGCAGGACGTCCCGGATCGCGATCAGCTGGATGCGCGAGTGCACCCAGCGCGGGGTCACCATCACCGGGAGCCGCTCGGTCAGGTACCGCAGCATCTCGAACGACGCCGAGCCCGACCCGATGATCACGGCGGCGCGCAGCCACACGGCGGGCACCCCGGCGTCCAGCATGATCCGGCCGACCTCGGCGCGGGACCGCAGGTGCGGGGAGGGGTCCTCCTCCGGGTCCATCCCGCCGAGGTAGACCAGCCGTCCGGTGCCGGCGTCGCGGGCCGCGGCGGCGAAGGTGCGGGCCGAGCGGCGGTCGGTCTCGCCGAACCCGCCCGGGCCGCCGATCGCGTGGATCAGGTAGTAGGCGACGTCGACCCCTTCGAGGGCCCGGCGGGTCGAGGCGGGGTCGGTCGCGTCGGCCTGGACGATCTCCACCCGGTCGGCCCAGGGATGGTCCCGCAGCCGGCGCGGGGAACGCGCCATGCACCGCACGCGGTACCCGGCGTCGAGCAGTTCGGGCACCAGCCGGCCGCCGATGTAGCCGCTGGCCCCCGTCACCAGGCACAGGCGCCCGGCGCCCGGCTCAGCGGGCGGCGACATCGTCCGCAGCCGGAACGAGCACGGCTCTGATCATTGCTCCCCCCTCGCCGTCGGACGGCCCGTACCCGGCGCTCCTGGGGACAAGCACGGCCCGACCCGGTCTTTGCCCGCCGTGGTCCAACCGGAGCGTTCTCCCTTGCGCAATGCGGTGCGTTTCCACAGGTCGCGGCCGGAGGGCATCCGGCTCGACCCGCCGCCGAAGGTCCGCTACCTGCGCGGGTTCGGCGGCCAGCCGTTCCGGGACCCGCCGCACCGGCGACCGGTCAGGGGCGCGGCAGCATGCACATCGTGTCGAGGCCCAGCACGCGGTTCAGGCGGCCGAACGCCAGCCAGGAGCCGATGCACATGCTCAGTTCCACGATCTCCGCCTGGTTGTAGTGCGCGGTCATCCGGGTCCAGAACGCGTCGTCGAGGCCGTGGTGGTCGAGGGCGTAGCGTTCGGCGTACTCGGCGGCCAGCCGGGTGCGGTCGTCGAAGGCCGTGGTGGTGCGCCACTCGGCGACCGCGTCGGCGAACTCCTCCTCGACCTTCCGGCCGTCCCGCTCGGTCCGCCAGTCCATGCAGAAGAGGCAGCCGTTGATCTGCGCGATGCGCAGCCGGGCGGCCTCGAACTCGCGGAGGCCGAGGGTGGTGTCGGAGTACACCGACAGCGACAGGCGCGAGGCGGCGGGTCCGATGCCGGGGACCATCTCGCCCCACACGTACTGGATCGGGTCCTTGCCTTCGGGGACGTCGATGTTCACGGGTGCTTCCTTCCGAGCCTTCCCACGGCGGGGCGCAGCGGGACGTCGAGCGCGTCGTAGAGGCCCGGCTCGGCGGCCACGAGCCAGTCGACGGCGCCGACCAGCCGGCCGACGGCGGTGGCGTTCCCGCCGACCGAGCGGTTGCCGTCCTCGCCGGTGGCCTCGACGGTGACCTCGATGCGCGGGTCGCCCTCGATGACGACGCGGTGCCCGCCGTCGCCGCTGGGCGGCACGGGCCAGTCCGGTGCGCAGGACGGGTGGATGCGGGTGACGTGCTCGACGATGATGCGCGGCTCGCCGCCGACGACGCCCTGCACCTCGAAGCGCACCGCGCCCTGCGTGCCGGCCTCGAACTCGCCCATCGTCGCGGTGGTCACCGTCGCGTCGAGCGGGCGCCGCTCCAGGGTCTCGCGGACCTCGTCCAGTTCGACGCCGAGGGCGCGGGCCATCAGCCGCACCTGCCCGCCCCACACCATGGTCGGGACGGTCGGCGCGAGCATCGGCGGCTCGTAGTCCATCGGCTGCCCCATGCCGACCAGGAACCGGACCGCGTCCGGCTGGTCGTAGGTGGAGTAGTCGAAGATCTCCTGGCAGCGGATCGCGTCGACGGTCGTGCCGAGCCCGCTGATCATCAGGGGCAGGACGTCGTTGCCCCAGCCGGGGTCGACTCCGGAGACGAACAGCGAGCCGCCGCCGTCCTTGACGGCCGCGAGCACCGGCTCGCGGATCTCGGGCGGTGCGTTGCGCTGGTCGTAGAGCGCGTACAGGGCCGGGGTGACGACCACGGCGCCGGCCCGGATCGCGCGGACGATGTCGGCGAGCGCGTCGTCCGGACGGACGTCCCCGGACGCCGCGTACACGACGGCGCGCGGCCCGGCGGACAGCACCGCGTCGATGTCGGTGGTCGCCGCGACGCCGAGGTCGCGGCCGAGCCCGGCGAGGTCGCCCGCGTCGCGGCCGGCCTTGTCGGGGTCGTGGACGAGCACGGCCGCGAGGCCGAGGGCGGGATGGGCGTCGACGGCCCGGACGGCCAGCCGGCCGACGTTGCCGGTGCCCCACACGACCGTCGGGATCATGCGCGAAGCGTAGCAAGCGCTTGGTCTCAGGTACAGGCCGTGGCCGCGCCGCCGGCCGATCCCCGCTCACCGCATGCGTTCCGGGTCGGCTCGGCAAAAGGTTCGCCAACGCAAGAGTCCGGCCGCCCGTGACGGTCACGAAAGAGGTGGGCCGCCAGAACGGAACACCGTGCCGGGACGCTTCCGCGTGATCGGAAGCGACTCGTGGAACGGCGCGGAAACAGGAGATGAGGCCGGTGGTACGGCATCGACTACCGCGGCCGCGCACCATCCGCGGACGGGACACGCTGATCACCGTGGTGGTCGCCGCACTGGTCTTCACGGTGCTCGCGATCGGAGCGGACGCCCTCATCCGCTCCCAGGAGAGCGACTTCGCGTTCACGCGGACGGAGTTGGCCACGCGGCGCGTGAGCGGCGCGGTGCGGCAGGGGTCGATGCAGAACCCGCTCCCCGCCGGCCCGTACGGAGTCCGGTTCCTTCAGGTGGTCGACGCGGACGGGCACGTCACCGCCGCGAGCAGGGCGGCCGCGGGACGGCCGCCGATCAGCACGGTGGTCCCGCCGCCGGAGAACCGGCTCAAACGCATGTACGCGTGTCCGGCGCGCGGCGGCGGCTGCCTGTCCGTGGTGGCCGTCCGGGTCACCATGGCCCCCCGCTCGCCCGTCGTCTACGGCGCCCGCCCCGTGCCGACGATCCTGGCGGGCCCCCACCTCGAGCTGGTCCTCACCGCCTGCGCGCTGCTCCTGGTCGCCATGGCGACCTGTACGACCTGGCAGGTCGTCGGCCGGACGCTGCGTCCCGTCGGCGCGGTCCGCGGCCAGCTGGCCGAGATCAGCATCAGCGACCTGTCCCGCCGGGTGCCCGAGCCGCAGGGCGAGGACGAGGTCGCGCAACTCGCCCGCACCGCCAACGTCACCCTCGACCGGCTCGAGCGGTCCGTGCGCCGGCAGCAGCAGTTCGCGTCGGACGCCGCGCACGAGCTCCGCACGCCGATCGCTGCCCTCCGGCTCAACCTGGAGGAGATCGCCCTGCGTCCCGGCGACGCCGAGGCCGGCGAGGCGGCGCGGGCCGCGCTCCGGTCCACCGACCGCCTAGAGGGCATCGTCGCCGACCTACTGCTGCTCGCGCAGATCGGCACGGCGGCCGACATCCCCGAAGACGTCGACTTCAGCGCCCTGGTCGACGGCGAGCTCCGCGCGCGCCGCCCCGCCTCCGGCGGCCCGGGCGACCGGCGCCCGCCGGTCGCCGTCAACGCCGAGCTCGCCCCCGGCCTGCACGTCAGAGGGGCCCGCGCCCAACTCGAACGCCTCGTGGACAACCTGCTGGACAACGCCCTGCAGTACGCCGCGACGACCGTCGACGTGCGCCTGGGCCGGAGCGCCGGCGACGCCGTGCTGACCATCGGCAACGACGGGCCCGAGATACCGCCCGCCGACCGCGATCGGGTCTTCGAACGATTCGCCCGCCTCGACACGGCCCGCAGCCGCGACGCCGGCGGAACCGGCCTCGGCCTGGCCATCGCCCGCGAGGTCGCGAACGCCCACCACGGCTCGCTCGTCATCGACGACGTGACGTCCGGGACGCGGTTCTCCCTTCGCCTGCCCCTCCTGGACGGGCCGGACGCGCAGGCCCCCTCGGACGCGTCACCACGCTGACCTCCTCCGGCGACGCCTCCGACGCCGCCGGCAGCGCCGCGGCGCCCGGCGGCGGCGAACACCCGGGGTACCTCGCGGGTGAGAACGGGGATTCCTGCGGAAATCCAGCCGGGGCGGGCGCAAACCCGCCGGATCATCGGGCCGTCTCACAAGCCGACGTCTTCTACGACAAGGACTTACGGAATGGATCGCCGCCAGGTGCTGACCATGATCGTCGCTGGGACCGCGGGGGTGGCCGCCGCCGCCGCTCCGGAGCTGTGGCGCCCGGAACGGCACCGGCCGGCGCACGCGGCCGCGGCCCGCCGGGCGCCCGCGCCGCCGCCCGATCCCGGGTTCGCGCCCGCCCGGTCCATGAGGGCCGTCACGAGCCCGGTCCATTCCCTGCGCGACCTGGCTCCGGCCGCGCCGCCGAACGCGGTGGCGCTGACGATCGACGACGGGCCGCACCCGTACTGGACGCCCAAGGTCCTCGACGTGCTCGCCGAGCACGGCGTGCACGCGACCTTCAACATGATCGGCGAGCAGGTGCCAGATAACGCCCGGCTGGTGCAGCGGATCGTGGCGGCGGGACACCAGATCGCCGACCACACCCTCACCCACCCGATCAACCTCCCGAAGCTGCCCGCCCCGCGCATCCAGCAGGAGATCGCCGAGGCGCACGACCGCATCGCCCAGGCGACCTCGGTCGCCCCGCGGTTCTTCCGCTCGCCGGGAGGCAACTGGTCGCAGCAGGTCATCGAGACCGCCACCTCGCTCGGGATGATCTGCGTCGACTGGGGCGTCGACCCCCGCGACTGGGCGCGACCGGGCGTCCCGCACATCACCGCGAACCTCGAGAAGGCCCAGCCGGGCGACATCCTGCTCTGCCACGACGGCGGCGGCGACCGCTCCCAGACCGTCACGGCACTCCGCACGGTCATCCCGGCCCTCAAGCAGCGCGGGCTGACCTTCGTCGCACTCTGAGGAGCGGCCCGCTCAGGCGCCGGCGCCGCCGTCGACCGGGACGATCGCGCCGGTCACGTACGAGGCGCGGTCGCTGAGGAGCCACGCGGCCGCCTCGGCGACCTCGCGGGGTTCGGCCATCCGGCCGAGCGGGGTCGCCGCGTTGTTGGCCTCGATGATGCCAGGCGACACCGCCTCCCACGCCTCCATCATCTCCGTGGCGGTGCCGCCGGGGGTGATGCCGTTCACGCGGATCCCCTGCCGTCCCCAGGTCGCGGCGGCGGTCTCGGTGATGCTGTTGAGCGCGCGCTTCATCGCCCCGTACGCGGGGAGGGCGGGGTTCGCCCGCCGGCCGCCGATGCTGGAGGTGTTGACGATCGCGCCGCCGCCGGTCCGCCGCATGAGGGCGGCCTCGGCGGTCATGGCGGTCCAGTGCGACCGGAAGTTGACGGCGAACTGCTCGTCGATGTCCTTGTCGCTGGTGGTGTCGAGCGGGCCGGGCGTCTGGACCGTCGCGGCGTTGTTGAAGGCGCCGTCGAGCCGCCCGTGCAGGTCCTCGACGCGGTCGACCGCGGCGCGGATGCTGGCGGGTTCGGCGAGGTCCAGGGCGACGGCGTCGGCGGTGCCTCCGCCGGCGCGGATCTCCTTGACGACGCGTTCGAGGGCGTCGGTTCCGCGGGCGGCGAGCACGACGGACGCGCCCTCGGCGGCGAAGAGCCGGGCCGCGGCCGCTCCGATGCCGCGGCTGGCGCCGGTGATGAGGACGACCTTGCCGGAGAGCAGGCCGATGGGTGCGATGGCGATGTCGTTGGTCATGGCGCCAGTGTCGGACCGGCCGGCGAGCCGGATGCAGGCACAGGTGGTACCAGGGTCCGCCGCCGTCCGGCGTGCACACTGGGGGTATGGACAAACGGGAACTCGGGGCGTTCCTCCGCAGCCGCCGCGAGCGGCTCCGGCCGGAGGACGTCGGCCTCCCCTCGGGCCCGCGGCGCCGGACACCGGGGCTGCGCCGCGAGGAGGTCGCGGTCCTCGCGCACATCTCCACCGAGTACTACGTCCGGCTCGAGCAGGGCCGGGCACCACGGCCGTCGGGCGAGGTCCTCGCCGGGATCGCGGGCGCGCTGCGGCTCACCGCCGCCGAGTCCGATCACCTCCACGTCCTCGCGGGCAGCGCGCCGGCCCGCACCGGGCTGCACCGGCGCGACGTCCGGCCCAGCATCCTCGCCCTCCTTGAGCGGCTGCCGCAGACGGCCGCGTTCGTGATGTCCGCCGCGTTCGAGGTGCTCGCCTGGAACGACCTCGCGGCCGCCCTCATGGTGGACTTCGCCGAGCTCGCCCCGCGGGACCGCAACCTCGCGCGCTGGGCCTTCACCGGGCGCCCGCCCTCCGATGCGACGCGTTACGGACTCTCCGACGTCACGGAGTTCCGGCACCAGGTCGTCATGGAGCTCCGGTCCGCGATCGCCCGGTACCCGTCCGACCCCGCGGTGACCGGCCTCGTCGATGAGCTCCGCGATGCCAGCCCCGAGTTCGCCCGGCTCTGGGAGCGGCACGACGTGCAAGCCGCGCCGAGTCTCACGAAGACCTTCCGGCATCCGGTCGTCGGAGAGCTCACCGTCGACTGCGACTCGCTCGCCCTCACCGACCGCGACCAGCACCTCGTGCTCTACAGCGCGCCTCCGGGGTCCCCTGCCGCCGAGGCGCTGGCCCTCCTGAACGTGCTGGGAGCCGAGTACGTCAAGGCGAGCAAGCCGCTCTGACGGAGCCGGACGCCACCCGGCCGAGATCGGGGGCGCGCTCACCGGTCCGTTCTGCCGGATGCGCGGGTCGATAGAGGTAAGCGATCGGCCCCGGCATCGGAGGACATCATGAAGACCGTTCATACGCACGCGGCGACGGCCGGCGGCGGCGCGAGCGCCGAAGGCGAGGAGCGCGCCGTGGCCGCCGTGTTCGAGGAGACGTCCAAGGCGTGGGCGGACGGCGACGCGGCCGCCTTCACCCGGTGGTACGCGGAGGGCGCGACGGTGATCTTTCCCGGCGTCCACCTGCGGGACCGCGCCGAGGTCCGGGCCGCGATGGGGGCGGCCTTCGCCGACCCGCTGAAGGGCACCCGGCGCGTCCATGCCGTGCAGAGCGTCCGCCTCCTCGGCGCGGACGCGGCGGTCGTCGTCACCAGGAGCGCCACGACGTTCCCGGGCGAGACCGAGACCCCGCCGGAGCGATGGGAAGCGGCGACCTGGACGCTCTCCAAGCATGACGGCCGATGGCTGATCGAGGCCTATCACAGCTGCCCCGCACCGGCCGCCCCGCCGGAGCCGTCTCGCGAGTGACCGCTCGCGGTCCGTTCGCGGCGGTCGGCCTCGGCGGGCAGGCCGTCCGTGACCGCATGGCCGGCGGCCTGCCCCTCTCCCTCGCACCGGTCCCCGACGGCGTCCCGCGAGGAGGCGCCCGTCAGGGCTGAATGTTCTCCAAGTCCTGGAGGAGGCTGGGGCGGGTCGGCCGCCACCCGAGGGCGTCGCGGGTGCGGGCGCTGGACGCCGGCTGGTCCATGGCGAAGATCGGGCCGAACGGGCCGAAGGTCTCCTGCGGCACCTGCTCGACCGGCAGGCCCAGCCGGCGGCCGATGACGGTCGCGATGTCCCGCACGGCGTCGCCCTCGTCTGCGACCGCGTGCCAGGACGTCCCGGCCGGCGCCGACTCGAGGACCAGCCGGAACAGCACCGCCGCGTCGAGCGCGTGCACGGCCGGCCAGCGCTGGGCGCCGTCGCCCGGGTAGCCGGCCACCCCGGTGCGGCGCGCCGCGTCGGCCAGCAGGCCGGCGAATCCGCCCTGTCCCTCGTTGTGGACCGTGCGCGGCATGCGGACGGCCATGCTGCGCAGGCCGCGCGCGGCGAGATCCAGCAGCGCCGTGACCGAGCGGCCTCGTCCGCCCACCGGTCCGTCCGTCGGCAGCGGATCGGCCTCTGTGGAGGCGCGCCCCGGCACCCAGGGCGTGCCCGAGACCGCGACGATCGGGCGGTCGCTTCCGATGAGCTCCCGCCCCAGCGTGTCGAGCGCGGCGCTCTCCTCGGCGATGGCCCGGGCGAGCGCGTCTGGGCTGCCGTAGTCGCGTCCGAACGCCAGGCTGATGACGCCGTCGGACCGCGCGGCGCCGGACCGCAGGACGTCGAGGTCCGCCAGGTCTCCCCGTAGCACCGTGGCGCCGGCGCTCTCAAGGGCCTTGGCGGAGCCGTCCGAGCGGGCCAGCGCGAGGACGGTGTGGCCGTTGCCGAGCAGCTCGGCGACGACGGCGGAGCCGATGGTGCCGGTGCCGCCGGTGACGAAGACGTGCATGAGCCCTCCCAGAAGTGATGGGACCGTTGTCCCATCACCGACCCTACACGGTGACGGGACAACGGTCCCATCGCTTATGCTGGCCCCATGGCCAGATGGCAACCCGGGGCGACCCAGCGACTCGTCGTCGCGGCCGTCGACCTGTTCACCGAGCAGGGGTACGACGCCACCACCGTGGCGCAGATCGCCGAGCGCGCCGGCGTCACCAAGAGCACCTTCTTCCGGCACTTCTCCGACAAGCGAGAGCTGCTGGTCGCGGGTCAGGAGACGCTCAGCAGGCTGCTCGCCGACGGCATCGCCGAGGCGCCCGCCGGCGCGAGCCCGCTCCAGGCGGTGGCGGCGGGGCTCGAACGCGCGTCGAGCGCCATGGGCCCGGCGAACCGCGAGATCGGCCCCCGGCTCGAGGCGGCCGTGGCGGCCAGCACCGAGCTCCAGGAGCGCGACGCCCTCAAGAGCGTCGGTCTCGCGGCCGCCATGACGGACGCGCTCGTCGCCCGCGGCGTCCCCGAGGCCACCGCGCACCTCGCGGGCGAGCTGGGGGTCCTCGCGTTCAAGCGGGGCTACGCCCGATGGTGCGAGGGCGACCGCGACGACGCGGAAGGGCTCGCGCCCCACGCGCTGGCGGCCTTGGAAGAACTGCGCGCGGCGACCGCGTCGCTGGGCTGACCAACGCCGCCCGGCCTTCAGCCGCGGTAGGTCTCCAGGAGGCGGAGCCAGATCTCGCTGATGGTGGGGTAGGAGGGGACGGCGTGCCACAGGCGGGAGATGGGGACCTCGCCGGCGACCGCGATCGTGGCGGAGTGGAGAAGCTCGGCCACGCCCGCACCGACGAAGGTGACGCCGAGGAGCGTCTCGCGGTCCAGGTCGACCACGGCGCGGGCGCGGCCCTGGTAGCCGTCGGCGTAGAGAGCGGCTCCGGCCACGTTGCCGAGGTCGTAGTCGACCGCCCGGACCCGGTGCCCCTGGCGGGTGGCCTCCTCCAGGGTGAGCCCGACGGACGCGGCCTCGGGGTCGGTGAAGACGACCTGCGGCACGGCCCGCTCGTCCGCGGTCGCCACGCTGCGCCCCCAGTCGGCGGTGTCGAGCGGGCGTCCGGCGGCCCGGTCGGCGATCACCGCGCCGAAGATCCGGCCCTGGTACTTGCCCTGGTGGGTCAGCAGCGCGCGCCCGTTGACGTCCCCGGCCGCGTAGAGCCACTCGCCGGGCACCCCGGCCGCCAGCCCGGTGGAGTCGACCTCGATCGGCCGGCCCGCCTCCAGCCCGACCGTCTCCACGCCGAGGTCGGTGGTGGCGGGCGTCCGCCCGGTGGCGAACAGGACCTCGTCGACGGTCACCGTCTCACCGCCGTCCAGGGTGAGCGTCACCGGCCCGTCGCGGTGGACGGCAGTGACGGACGTGCCGAAGCGCAGGTCGACCCCGGCCGCGCGCAGTCCCTCGGCCACCGCCTCCCCGGCGAACGGCTCCATCCGCGGTAGCAGGCGCGCCCCGCGCACCAGCTGCACCACCTCGCTGCCCAGCGCCCGCCAGGCCGTGGCCATCTCGCACGCCACCACGCCGCCGCCGACGACGGCGAGCCGCCCCGGCACCTGCTCCGACGCGGTCGCCTCACGGCTGGTCCAGGGACGGGCCTCGGTCAGACCGGGCAGCTCGGGCAGCGCCGCGCGGGTGCCCGTGCACACCGCGACGGCGTGACGGGCCGTCAGCACCCGCTGCTCGCCGTCCGGGGTCCGCACCACGACGCGCTTTTCCCCGTCCAGCCGCCCGTGGCCGCGCACCAGCACGAGCCCCGCCCCTTCGAGCCAGGCGACCTGGCCGTCGTCCTTCCAGTGCGAGGTGAACTCGTCCCGGCGGGCGAGCACCGCCGCCGCGTCCAGCCGCCCGCCGGCCGCCTCGCGGGCGCCGGGCAGCCGCCGCGCGTCCGCGAGCGCGGCGGCCGGCCGAAGCAGCGCCTTGCTCGGCATGCACGCCCAGTACGAGCACTCGCCGCCGACCAGCTCGCTCTCCACGACGGCCACGCTGAGCCCGCCGGCGTGCGCCCGCTCCGCCAGGTTCTCCCCGGTCGGCCCGGCCCCCAGCACCACGACATCGAACTCGTCCATCACGCCCGCCCTCCGAACAGCACCGTCTTGTCTCCCTGCATCCTTCCGGAATCCGGGACCTCCGGTGACCGGCCACGCTGCGACCGGCGGCACGAACACGCCGGCGCACGCGACGCCCCGCGAACCCGCAGGCCGTCGTCGCGGCAGGGTCAGGCGACGGGACCCTCGGGCCGGTCCTCCAGGTCGTCGGCTTTGGCCGGGGACGGGTCGATCGCCGGTTCGGCGTCGTCGCCGCCGAGGGCCGCGGCGGGGATGCGGTTGCGCCCCTGGAAGCTTCGGTACGGACTGCGGTGCCGCGACGGTTGCGGCGGGTCGTCGCTCATGGCTCTCCTTGCGTGCCGGGGCCGGGGCGCCGGGTCACTGCTGCGCGGGAAGGCGGACCACCGTGACGAAGAAGTCGTCGATCTGGCGGATGGCGTTGATGAACTGGTCGAAGTCGACGGGCTTGGTGACGTAGGCGTTGGCGTGGAGCCGGTAGCTGCGCAGGATGTCCTCCTCGGCGGAGGAGGTGGTGAGGACCACCACCGGGATCGCGGCGAGGTCGGGATGCGACTTGATCTCTTCGAGGACCTCGCGCCCGTCGCGTTTGGGCAGGTTGAGGTCCAGCAGGATCAGGTCGGGGCGCGGGGCCCCGGCATGGTCGCCGCGCCGGTACAGGTAGTCCAGGGCCTCGGCGCCGTCCCGGACGACGTGCAGGGCGTTGCCGACCTTGTTGTGCTCGAACGCCTCGCGGGTCATCAGCTCGTCGCCGGGGTCGTCCTCTACCAGCAGGACGGTGATGGGCTGGGCGGCGGCGCTGGTCACGAACCGGCTCCCTGGAGGTCGGTGACGGAGGAGGAAGGTGCGGCGGCGGACGGCCCGTCCTGCGGTGTCGCGGGCTCGGAGGCGACGACGGTCTCGGGCGGGGCGCCCTCGCCATCGGCGTCCTGCCCGTCGGCGTCCTGCTCGGTGGCCGGACGGTCGAGGACGGGGAGGGTGAAGTGGAAGCGGGCGCCGTCCGGGTGTTCGGTGTCGAGCCAGATCCGGCCGCCGTGGTACTCGACGATCTTCTTGCACAGGGCCAGGCCGATGCCGGTGCCGGTGTAGGCGTCCCGGCCGTGCAGCCGCTGGAAGATGACGAAGATCTTCTCCTGGTACTCGGGCGGGATGCCGATCCCGTTGTCGGTGACGGTCAGGTGCCACCGGTCGTCCTCCCGCTCGCAGGCGATCCGCACGACGGGGTCGCGGTCGGGGGAGCGGAACTTGACGGCGTTGCCGACGAGGTTCTGCCACAGCATCGTCAGCAGCGTGGGGTCCCCGGTGACCTCCGGCAGGTCGTCCGGGGCGTCGACGCGGGCGCCGGACGAGGTGAGGGCGTCGTCGAGGTTGGCCAGCGCGCGCTCCAGCGGCTCGCCCAGCGGGAGCGTCTGCTGCTGCTGGTGCAGGCGCCCGACGCGGGAGAAGGTCAGCAGGTCGTTGATCAGCACCTGCATGCGCTTGGCGCCATCGACGGCGAAGCCGATGTACTGCCGGGCGCGGTCGTCGAGCTGGTCGGCGTAGCGGCGTTCCAGCATCTGGCTGAACGAGGCGACCTTGCGCAGGGGTTCCTGCAGGTCGTGGCTCGCGACGTACGCGAACTGCTCCAGCTCGGCGTTGGAGCGGCGCAGCTCCACCGTCTGGGCGTCGAGTTCGGCGGTCTGGCGCTGCAGGACCTTCTCGCGTTCGGTGGACTGGTCCAGGGCCCGCTTGATGCGGCCGCGCATCGCCTCGACGGCGCGGGCGAGGTCCCGGACGTCCGCGGGTCCGTGCGCGCCGATGACGTGGTCGAAGTCGCCGTCGGCGACCCGGCGGGACGACGTGCGCAGCATCCGCAGAGGGCGGCCGACCGCGTAGTGCAGCAGCACCGCCAGCAGTCCCGCGGTGACCAGCAGCGCGGCCAGCAGCCCGATGAGGATCCAGTTCCGGACGGTGCGGCTGCGGCGCAGGTCGGCGCGGCCGTCGGCGCGGGCCTGTGCCAGGTGCCGGTTCTGGACCGCCCAGGTCGCCCGCACCGCGTCGAAGGCCCCCTTGCCGCGGGCGGCGGTCGCCGACGCCCGCGGTCCGGGGCCGTCCTGGGCGACCTGCTCGATCACCACGGTCCCGTAGTCGCGGCGCCACGCCTCGATGGCCCGCTCCGTCGCCGCGAGATCGCCGCGCAGGCCGGGCTCGCCGGCCAGGAGCTGCTGAAGCCGCGGCACCGACTGCCGCTCGGTGGCCAGCCCGTCGGTGTAGGGCTGCAGGAACTGGCGGTCACCGGTCAGCGCGTAGCCCCGCACGCCGGTCTCCTGGTTGAGCATGGCCATCTGCATCCGGCTCGCCTCGACCTGCGCCGGCGCGATGGTGACGACCAGCCGGTCCGAGGCCCGCGCGGTCTGCCCGAGCGCGCTGTGCATCACCACGGCGGCCGCGACGGTCAGCACGGCGATCACCGCCCCGGCCACCACGAACCACGCCCGGACGGTCAGGCCGCGGCGCGACGCCGCCCCGCCCTGCGCCCCGCCCTGCGGCACGGCCGTGCCGGGTCGTCCGCGCGCCGGCCGCCCCGCGGGCGGCTCCCCGCCCGCGGGGGGCTCGGGAGGCTCGTCCGCCGGGGAGGTCTCCGGCGGTGGGGGCAGGTCGGTCATCGGGTGTTCCATCCCAGGTGAATGACGGCGACGTCGTCGGCGAGGCCGCCGTGCCGCAGCGAGGCCGCCTCGACGTCGGTGATCAGCGCGTCGACGAAGTCGTCGGGGGCGAGGTCGTGGTGGTGCCGTGCGATCCGCAGGAGCCCGGTCATGTCCAGCCGCTGCCCCGCGTCGTCGATCTCCCCTTCGAACAGCCCGTCGGTGAACAGCACCAGCCCGTGGCCCGGCGGCAGCGGGACCTGCTCCTCGTGCCAGCTCCCGAGGCCGGGGGCCATGCCGACGCCGAGCCCGCCGGGCGGCTCCACCAGCCGGACGTCGCCGGGGGCGTGCACCAGGAAACCGGGGTGGCCCGCGCGCACGACGTGCGCCACCGGCCGGTCGGGGGTCAGGGTGACGGTGGTGAGGGTGACGAACATCTCCGTGCCGTCGTGCTCGCTGAGCAGCAGTTCCTCGAGCAGCTCCACGAGCCGCGGCCCGCGCGTCCCGGCCAGCACGAACGCCCGCCACGCCACCCGCAGCGCGACTCCGAGCGCCGCCGATCCCGGGCCGTGCCCGGCCACGTCGCCGATCACCGCGTGCACCAGGCCGTCGGCGGTCTCCACCACGTCGTAGAAGTCGCCGCCGAGCAGCGAATGCGCCCGTCCCGGCCGGTACCGGGCGATCACGCCGAGCCGGGGGTCGCTCACCCTCGGGGTCGGCAGCAGGCCGTGTTCGAGGCGCTCGTTCTCGGCCGCCCGCATCTGCTCGGCCTGGAGCGCCGCGACCGCCTCCTGCACCTGCCGCCGCTGGACGGCGTAGCGGATCGCCCGTCCGAGCCGGTCGGGCTCGAGCCGCCCCTTGGACAGGTAGTCCTGCGCACCGGCCGCCACCGCGGCGATTCCCGCCTGTGCTTCGGCGAGCCCGGTCAGCACCACCACCGCGGCGCCCGGCGCCCACTCCAGCACCCGCTCCAGGACTTCCAGGCCCTGCTCCGGTCCCAGATGCAGGTCCAGCAGGACGCAGTCGGGCGCGGGGTCGGCCGTCAGCGGGCCCTTGGCCTGCGCCAGGGAGCGGACCCAGTGCAGCGACACCTCGAGGCCCGTGTCGGCCAGCGTGTCCTCGACCAGCAGCGCGTCCCCGGCGTCGTCCTCCACCAGCAGCACTCGCAGCGCCGCCGGCGTGGAGCCGTCACCGTCGGCGGCGACAAGGCCGGTGGCCGCAGGGGAGGGCCGCGCCAGGGATTCGGGCACGGGCGGCTGGAATGAGGCAGCCGTGGTGAATCGGTGCGACACCGGCCACCCCCCGTCCCACCCGATCCGTATCGTTCAGTGTCCGCTCAGCGACGCCGCGGCGATGTTACTTGTCTTATGACAAATATGCACCTCTTGCACTGATTTGCCTGGTCTCTCGCCGGGTGACACGCGCCACGCCTTCACCATGCGGCCCGCCCGGACCCCTCAACGCGCGCACGCCCGGTCCGGCCCCGCCGGGAGGTCGGGGCCGGACCGGGCATGCGGCCGGACACGCCACCCGCCGCGTGTCAGTCCTTCTCGGCGTCCCGGGGGATCCGCTCGAGCAGGCCGCGGAGGTCGTCGGCGTGCTCCTCCTCCTGGGCGAGGAGGTCCTCGAAGACGCGCCGCGTCGTGGGGTCGCGATCGCCGAGCCACTGGATGATCTCGGTGTAGGACGCCACGGCGACGCGTTCGGCGACCAGGTCCTCCCTGATCATGTCGATCAGCCCCGTGCCCGCGTCATAGCCCGCGTGGGACCGCGTCGTCAGCGTGTCCGGATCGAAATCGGGCTCGCCGCCGAGCTGGACGATGCGGTCGGCCAGCTTGTCGGCGTGCTGCTGCTCCTCCTGGGCGTGCTCCAGGAACTCCGCCGCGACCGGTTCCGAGTGCAGTCCGGTGGCGGTGTAGTAGTGCCGCTTGTAGCGCAGCGTGCACACGATCTCGGTGGCCAGCGCCTCGTTCAGGACCTGCAGGACCCGGTCGAGGTCGGCACCGTAGGCGTCGGTGACCGGCCCCTTGTCGATCTCCTGCCGGGCGCGCCTCCTGAGCGTTTCGATGTCGGTGAGGAATTCCGCCACGTACGACGACCGCCTTTCCTTGCCGCCGGCACCACGCCGGCGGCGCGCGTCTGTGAGATGGAGGGCGGCCGGTCCGCCGCGATCCCGCGCGGACCGGCCGTCGGCCTTGTCGGAGCCGTTTCCCCGGGGCTACCAGCGGTACCAGCGGCCGCGCCTGCCCGACGGTCCGGTGCTGCGGGCCAGGAACCCGACCAGCCAGAGGACCAGCACGATCGCGGCCACGATCCACAGCAGCTTCAGGGCGAAGCCGAGACCGAACAGCAGCAGGGCCAGGACGAGGACCAGAATCATCAACCAGGGCATCGGGGGTGCCTCCTCTTTTCGTTGTCTGGGCCCCGGCATGCCCGTTAGACGACACTTGATGCGCGACAAACATCACAGGTCGAACACGCTCCTCCTCCGTGGACCACCTGCGCGGCGCGATCGGTTCCCGCTGGTGAACGCCGTCGGCGTCAGGCCGTTCCGATGTACTGGTGGTCGGTGCGGATGCGGCCGTCGCCGTCCAGGGTGATGACGTCCAGGCCGCCGCCGACGACCTGGTGCGCGGCGACCGCGACCATCGACCAGCGGATGGCGAGGACGTTGGGGAGAAGGACGGCGGCCTCCTCGGCGACCTCGAAGACGTGCTCGCCCGGCGCGACGAACATCTCGTAGGCGCGGGACACCCGGGCGTTCAGGCCGTCGTGCCCGCGGACCTCCAGCGGCGGGATGGGGAAGGCCAGGTTCGCGGCGGCTTCGCGGATCTCCTGCGGCGGGTCCACCAGGACCTGGATCCCGTCCGGCGCCCACAGTTCCCGGATGAGGGCCTGCCGGGTCGCGGGGTCGGGCTCGTTCCACTGCGCGAGGTAGCGGTCGGACCATCGCTTGAGTTCGAGTGCTTCGCTCATGCCCCGCAGTCTGCGGCTCCGACCTGCGCGGACGCGATTCCCTGGAGGGAATGGCGGCGCATCACAGGGGTGGAGGCCGCACAGCCGGAACCTGACCGGACGGAACGCCTCTTCGAAGCGACTGTGAGCAGCGGGCGTCGGGGCTCGCCCCCGGCGCCCGCTGCTCGACCGCTCCTCAGGAGGTGCGGGTCGTGACCGCGGCGACGGCGCCGCCGTCGACCAGCAGATCGGCGCCGGAGATGAAGGAGGCGGCGGGGCCGAGCAGGAATTCGGCGGCCGCCGCTATGTCGGCGGGCGTGCCGGCCCGCTTGGCGTTGGAGGCGTCGATCATCATCTTCATGCCGGCGCCGTGCTCGCCGTCGAGTTCGGCTTGGCCCATGGGGGTGGCGATCACGCCGGGGCTGATGGAGTTGATCCGTGCGCCCCGGGCGCCCCAGGAGGTGCTGGCGGCCTGGACGCGCAGCCGGTTGGCGTACTTGGCGAAGGCGTAGGCGGCCCCGCTGTCGGCGAAGCGGGCCGGGTCGCAGATCGGAAGCGACGGCAATCCGTCGGCGGGGGTGGTGGCCAGCTGCTGAGCCTGCTCGCGGGGGAGGCCCGGATGGAAGTGGCCGGCCATGCTGGCGATCACGAGCCCGGCGCCGCCGGGCGCGACGACCTCGCCGAACTCCTCCAGCACCAGCGCGACGCCCAGCAGATCGACGGCCAGGATCGCCGGCACCGGCGCCTGCACGGGCGACAATCCGGCGGTGTGCACCACGGACAGCACCGGCCCGAGGGAAGCGGCCCGCTCGGCGAGCGCGGCGACCGGCTCGCGCGAGGACACGTCCACCTGCTGAGCGGTGACCCGGTACCCCTCGCCGGTGAGCTGCCCGGCGACCGTGTCCAGGACCTCCTGGCTGTGGTCGGCCACCAGGACGTGGGCGGCCGGGCCGATGCGCCGGGCGATGGCCTGGCCCATTCCGCCGACTCCGATGACCACCGCGACGGGCTGCGTCATGTTTCCCCTCCGGGCTCGTGCGGGTGCGCCTGACTGGTGTCCCCGAGCATATTCCAACATCTGTCGCCTAACCGACAGGTGTTGGAGACCTATAGGCTGACCGCATGGCCGACCAGCCGTCCGAGGACCGCCGCGCGCGTCGCAGCCGCGCGGCGCTCAGAGCCGCGCTGCTGGACCTCATCGCCGAACGCGGGCTGAACCGGATCGCGGTGTCCGACGTCACCAAGCGCGCGGACGTGAACCGGTCGACCTTCTATGAGCACTACGGCGACGTCCACGAGCTGGCCGCCGACGCCTGCACGCAGATGTTCGACGAGCTGATCGCCACCACACCGGTGCTGCTTCCGGACGGCACTCCCCGCCAACTGGACCGGGGACGCGCCGCCTTGACCGGCCTGCTCGCCCACATCGCCGAGCGCGCCGACCTGTACCGCGCCCTGCTGGGGCCCGACGGCAGCGCCCGGGTGGCCGACCACCTGCACCAACGGCTCACCATCGCCGTCCACGTCAACCTCACCCGGCCGGCCGTCGGCACCCACGCGGACGACCCCGCCCGTATCGCTCACGACCCGGTGGCCGCCTTCCTCGCCGGCGGCGTCCTCGGCGTCGCCACCGACTGGCTGCGCCGCGGATGCCCGGGCACCCCGGAGCGGCTCAGCGCCGCGCTGATGGCCCGGCTCCCCATCGACGGCCCGCCCTCGTAAGGCGCGAGAGGTCCTCCCGCACCGAACCGGACGGCGCACGTCCTCCGCGAGGGCCTCCAGGTCGATCCCCGAAGGCAGCCGGGTCCGCCTGCGCCGGACCTTCCCTGCCTACACCGAGACGCCGGTCGACATCATCCTCGCCGGCGTGCGGGCGACTCCCGTCCGCGGTCCTCGCGTAACGTGGCGCGATGATCGCCTAACGTAGTGGCGTGGGGGATGAAGAGCGGATCATCGCGGTGGCGACGCGGCTGTTCGCGGAGCTGGGTTACGACTCGACCGGAACCGACCTGATCGCCGACGCCGCGGGGGACGGCGGCCAGGCCATGATCGCCGCGGCGGGCGGCAAGAACGGCCTGTACCGGCGGGTGATGGCCCGCGCGTACCGCGCCGAGCAGGACATGCTGGAGACCGCGCTCGGCGCGTACACGCCCGACCGCGCGGGCGCGCACCGGGTGATCGACGTGTACCTGGACTTCTACGTCGCGAACCCGGAGATCGTCGCGCTCTGGATGCACCGGTGGATGGGCGACGCCGCCGACGTCGGCGAGCTGGAGAACGAGTTCGTCGACCCGCAGGACGAACTGGTCACGGGCGTCGTCGGGAGCCTCGTGCCGCCGGACGTGGCCGTCGACCTGCTCGTCCGGACGGTGGTGTGGTGCGTGTTCGGGTTCCTGTCCGGCGGTGTGCCCGGCGGGCGGGGGCGGACCGAGCCGCGCAGCCCCGAGGCGATCGAGCGCTTCCGCGACTACCTGCACGTCCTCGTCGACCGCATGGTCGCCCCGGCGCCCGCCTCCTGACGGCCGCCGGCGCCGAGCGCCCACCGGACCGAAACGCGGTATCCGGCGGTCCGCCACGGCCGTCGCAGCGGTGTCCGGGCGCTCGTCGCGGCGGAGGGATCCGGCGTCCCACTCTGTACGATCGGGCGCGAGGAGGATGACTGGAGTGGTCGCCCGGAACAAGGCTGGAGCCGAGCCGAGAGTCCCGTTGAGCAGGGAGCGCGTGCTGCGGGCCGCCGTCCGGATCGCCGACGAGGGCGGCATCCGGGCGCTCACGATGCGCCGGCTCGCCGAGGAGGTCGGCGCCGAGGCGATGTCGCTCTACTACCACGTCGCCAACAAGGAAGAGGTCCTCGACGGCATCGCGGACGCCGTGGTCGAGGAGATCAACGACGTGGTCGGCCGTCTCGACGTCCCGTCCCGGGGCGACGGCTGGAAGGCGGCGGTGCGCCGCCGGATCCTGTCGGCCCGTGAGGTGCTGCTCCGCCATCCCTGGGCACCGGGCGTCTTCGAGTCGCGCACCACGATGAGCCCCGCCGTCCTGCGGTACCACGACGGCCTGATCGGTCTCATGCGCGACGGCGGCTTCTCGAACGACCTGTGCCACCACGCCCTGCACGCTCTGGGGAGCCGGGCGCTGGGCTTCACCCAGGAGTTGTTCGACCCGGGCGACGCGGCCGGCGGCGACGACGCGGCCGCGCTCGCGGGCATGGCCGCCGAGCTGCCGCATCTCGTCGGCATGTTCATGGAGGTCGCGCACGACGACCCCGATTCCACGCTGGGCTGGTGCGACGACCAGACCGAGTTCGAGTTCGGGCTCGACGTGATCCTCGACGGTCTCGACCGGCTCCGCTGACGGACCGGCATACCGCCCCGCCCCTTGACCGTCTTACGTCGTAAGACATACCTTACGACGTACGACTAACAACGTACGAAACGACTCGTCCACGAAGGGACCGTCATGAAGGCGTTCGTCGTCCGTTCGTACGGCTCACCCGATGTCCTGGAGCTCACCGACGTCGACCGGCCCGTGCCCGGTGACCGCGAGGTGCTCGTCCGCGTGCGCGCCACGTCCGTCCAGCCCTACGACTGGCACCACATGCGAGGCGAGCCCTATGTCGCGCGGCTGATGCCGGGCACCCTCGGCCTGCGCGCACCGAAGATCGGCGTCCTGGGCGCGGACGTGGCGGGGCACGTCGAGGCGGTCGGCGGGAACGTGACGGGATTCCGTCCCGGTGACGAGGTGTACGCGCTGGTCGCGCAGGGCGGCTTCGCCGAGTACGTGTGCGTCCCGGAGGACCGGCTGGCACCGAAACCGAAGAACCTGTCGTTCGAGCAGGCCGCGGCGGTGCCCCTGGCGGGCGTCACCGCGCTGTACGGCCTCTGCGACCGGGGGTGGATGCGGTCCGGGCAGCGCGTCCTCGTCAACGGTGCCTCCGGGGGCGTCGGGACGTTCGCCGTGCAGATCGCCGCCGCACTCGGCGCGACGGTGACCGGGGTCTGCGGCACGCGGAACCTGGACCTGGTCCGTTCGCTCGGCGCGGACGAGGTCGTCGACTACACGGTGCAGGACTTCACCCGGCTCGGCCGCCGGTACGACCTGCTGCTGGACGTCGCCGGAGGCCGCTCGGCGTGGGCGTGCCGGCGCGCGCTGGCGTCCAAGGGGACCTACGTCGCCGTCGGCGGGCCGCAAGGCCGGTGGCTGCAGCCCGCCGGTCACGTCTTCGCGGCGGCCGCGATGTCGCCGGTCGTCTCCCAGCGAATGGTGATGGCCGACGTGTACGCCTCCACCGAGCACAAACGGAGCCTGATGACGCTGACCGGGCTCATCGAGGCGGGCGAGGTCGCTCCGGTCATCGACCGAAGCCTCCCCTTCGACGACATCCCGGCGGCCGTCGCCTACCAGGAGGACGGGCACGCCACGGGCAAGGTCGTCATCGAGATCCGATGACCGATCGGCTCAGGGACAGCGACGGGCGCGGCGGTGCCGGCCACGCCACGTCGTCGATGGCGAGCCAGGGCGCGACGGCGACGGCCGCCGGCGTGAGCCCGGTGAACGTCCTGACCTCCCGGTGCAGGTGGGACTGGTCGGCATAGCCGCAGCGGGCGGCGACGTCGGCGGCGGCATCGCCCGCCACGAGCAGGTGCGCCGCGTGGTCGAAGCGCACCAGCCGCGCGGCGCGCTTGGGGGTGATGCCGAGTTGGGAGCGGAACCGCGACCACAGGCGCTTGCGGCTCCAGCCGACCTCGTCCGCCAGGCCGTCGACCCGCGTCCGGCCCCGGCCGGCGAGCGTCCGCCGCCAGGCGTGCGCCACCTCCGGATCGACGCGCCGCCGGGTCTCCGGCCGCCGGGCGAGGATCTCCGCGGCGATCGCGAACCGCTCGTCCCACGACGCGGCGGCGCGCAGCCTGTCCTCGGCGCGACCGGCGTCCCGGCCCCAGACGTCCTCCAGTGACACCACCGTCCCGGTGAGGTCCGCCGCGGCGCCGAGCACCGAGGCCGCCGCCACCGGACCCAGCCGGATCTGGAGGCACGCGCCCACCCGGCCGCCCGTCCGAAGCCCGCCCGGGACGAGCCCGGCGACGAAGCTCCCGTGCCCGTGCAGGTCATCGGCCCGGTAGGCGAGGCCGTCCGTCTCGCTCAGGTCGACGAGCAGCGTGACGGACGGGTGCGCGACCATGGCGATGTCCGCGACCGCGGGGACGCGCTGGCGGAACCCGGCCATCGCGATCCCGGGCAGCCGGTCCGCCGGGCGCGGGACGGCGATCTCCACCCGCGCCCAGTCGGGCGGTGGCCCGGTCGGCGGCATGGGGCCAGTCTAGGTCTCCCGGTTCGCGGGCCGAGGGGGGCGGCGCGTCGTACCAGCGCGCGGACGACGGATCCCAGCGGCGGTCGGCACCGCCGAAGATCACCAGCACCGGGACCCGGAGGGCCGCGAGGCGCTCGGGGACGCTCCGCTCGGTGATGTACGCGGAGTTCTGCCGCAGCACCTCCCTCATCATGCGGTACGAGGTGGCCTGGACGCCGGCGACCAGCTCGTCCGGGATGTCGACCGGGCCGGCGGCCGTCGCGACCAGCCCCTTGCGGATCATCGAGTCCGACCGCCGCCGCCACAGGAGCACGCCGAACGGCGGGGCCAGCAGGGCCCGGATGACGAACGGCTGCGGCAGAAGCGCGGCGACACGTGCCGCCTGCTCGGGCACTTCGTACGACGGCGCGGGCGTACGAAGTGTTTCGGGGTTCTTTTGACGGAGCTTCCGAGGTCTGGACGAAGCCCTGTCTTAGCTGGTCATCAGGCGGCGACGAGCGTCCCCGGAAACGAAAGGGAAGCCTGGCATGAGGATCGTGGTCATCGGCGGTACCGGCCTGATCGGCTCGAAGGTCGTGAAGAGGCTTGGCGAGGACGGGCACGAGGCGGTCCCCGCGTCGCCGAACACGGGCGTGGACACGCTCACCGGCGAGGGGCTGGACGAGGCGCTGGCCGGCGCGGACGTGGTGGTCGACGTGTCGAACTCCCCGTCGTTCGAGGACGCGGCGGTGCTGGACTTCTTCCGCACCTCGACGGGGAACCTGCTGGCGGCGGAGAAGAAGGCCGGGGTGGGGCATCACGTCGCGCTGTCGGTGGTGGGCACCGAGGACCGGCCGGACATCGGCTACTTCCGGGCGAAGCTCGCCCAGGAGAAGCTGATCGAGGAATCGGGGATCCCGTTCTCGCTCGTGCACGCCACGCAGTTCTTCGAGTTCGCACCCCGGATCGCCGACGCCGCCACGGACGGCGACACGGTCCGGATGCCCTCGGTGCTGTTCCAGCCGATCGCGGGCGAGGAGGTCGCGGAGGCGGTCTCCAAGGCCGCGGTGGAGGCGCCGACGAACGGACGGGTCGAGATCGCCGGCCCCGAGCGGTTCCGCATGGACGGGTTCTTCCGCACGGCCCTGGCGGCGTGGGGCGACCGGCGCGAGGTCGTCACCGACCCGAACGCGCCCTACTACGGCGGCGTGATGCGGGAGCCGGACCTCGTGCCGTCCGACGGCGCGGCCCACGGCACCGTCACGTACACTGACTGGCTGGCGGCCAACCCGCCGAAGTAGCGCGTGCGGGGGCGATGAGTTTCCGGCGTACCGGAAGTCGGCACCGGCATGGACACACGGACACTCACGACCCCCGAAGCCGACCTCGTCTACGACGTGCGCGGACCGCTGCCGCCAGCGGACGGCCGCCCGCCGCTGGTCATGATCGGCCAGCCCATGGACGCCGTCGGTTTCGCCACGCTGGCGTCGTACTTCCCCGACCGCACGGTGGTCACCTACGACCCGCGCGGCCTGGGCCGCAGCACCCGCAAGGACGGCCGGACCGACCACGTGCCCGAGGTCCAGGCCGAGGACGTGCACGCCCTCATCGAGGCGCTCGGCGCGGGCCCGGTCGAGATGTTCGCCAGCAGCGGCGGCGCGGTGACCGCGCTCGCGCTCGTGGCCGCCCACCCCGATGACGTGACGACCCTGGTGGCGCACGAGCCGCCGGTCATCCCCGTGCTGCCCGACGCTGCGGCGGCCGAGCGCGCGCGGGCCGCCGTCCGGGACGCCTACGAGGCCAAGGGCTTGGGCGCCGGCATGGCCGCCTTCATTGCGATGACCTCGTGGCAGGGTGAGTTCACGGACGCCTACTTCGACAGGCCCGCGCCCGACCCCGCGCAGTTCGGGCTCCCGGCCGAGGACGACGGCTCCCGCGGCGACCCGCTGCTCTCCGACCGGTCGTGGGCGGTCAGCGGGTACCGGCCCGACGCCGAGGCGCTGGCCGCGGCATCGACGCGGATCGTGATCGCGGTGGGGGAGGAGACGGGGGACACCCTGACCGGACGCACCTCGGAGGCGGCTGCCGGCCTGCTCGGCCGGCGCGCGACGGTGTTCCCGAGCCACCACGGCGGCTTCCTGGGCGACGAGTACGGTCACGCCGGAAAGCCCGAGGCGTTCGCGCGCAGGCTGCGCGAGGTCCTCGGCGACGCCGGCTGAGAACCCGGAAGGCCCCCGGTCACGTGGCGGGCGGGCGGACGGGCGGCGTCTCACCGGCGAGGTTGCCGCCCCGCTCCGGGCGTGCCATGCTCCGCCGATGACGCCGCTGAAACTGGTGGAGACCCGGCCCGGGTCCTACTCGCTGCTGCTGAACGCGGGAACGACCCGGGTGGACGGAACCGTCGAGGAGCTCGGCCACGAGCCGAACGGGTATTTCTGGGAAGGCGTCGCCCGGTTCCTGGTCGGGACGGAGGCGAAGAGCCTCGAAGGGCGTGTCTCGTACGACCCGGAAGGCGGCATGTTCTGCGCGTACGGCACCGACCGGACGGCGCTGGAGGAACTGGGCGCTCTTCTGAGCGCCGTCGCCGCGGACACCGACCGCATGCGCGCGCTGGTGGCGTCGGCCGAGGCCACCGGTTTCGAGTTCGACGACTGAGGCGATGGCGGGTTCGGGGACCGGCGTGAGGGCACTGCGGCACGTCTACTGGATCGGCGGCGGGACCGGTGCGGGGAAATCGACCATCGCCCGCCGCATCGCCGCGCGGCACGGATTCCGGGTGTACGCGACCGATGACGTGATGGCGGACCACTCCGGCAGGACCACCCCCGGCGACAGCCCGTACCTGAGCGAGTTCAAGGCCATGGACATGGACGAGCGCTGGCTGAACCGGTCCCCGGAGACCATGCTCGAGACGTTCCACTGGTACCGCGGCGAGGGCTTCGGGCTGATCGTCGAGGACCTGCTCCGCCTCCCGGCGGAGCCGCCCGTGATCGTGGAGGGCTTCCGGCTGCTGCCGCACCTGGTGAAGCCGCTGCTCGCCGCGCCCGGCCGGGCCGTCTGGCTGCTGCCGACGCCCGGGTTCCGCCGGGCCGCGCTTGACAGCCGGGGCTCGACGTGGTCCATCGCCGGAAGGACCAGCGACCCGGAGCGGGCCCTGCGCAACCTGCTGGAACGCGACCGGATGTTCACCGGGCGCCTCCGGGAGGAGACGAGGGCCCTGGGCCTGTGCGGTATCGAGATCGACGTCGCCATGACCGAGGACGAGCTGGAGCGCAGGGTGACGGCGGCGTTCGGCCTCTGAGCGCGGCGAACAGCCGGGCCGCTACACAGTGGGCTCACCCGACGCGGACGGCGTCCTCGCGCGGGAAGAACGGGATGTCCAGGCGGACCTGGTCGGCGGCGGCGAGGATCTCCGCGGCGTCGTCGACCGGCGGATGGATGTGCTCGTTGATCCACTTCTTGACGGCCGCGCCCTCGGCGCCCGCGGCCATCACCGTCCGCTCCCAGCCCCGGGTGAAGACCGCGCCGGCGCCGCCCAGGTCGAGGCAGGTGACGTACGGGCCGGGAGTGAAGTCGCGGAGCGGGACCCCGAGCAGGTCGGCGGCCGCGTTGTACCCGGCGACCTTGCCGAGCGGCACCGCGTGCTGGCACGCCTGCATGACCGTGTGCCCGGCGTCGAACGGCGCCGCGGCGGTGTCGCCGGCGGCGAACACCTCGGGAAGGGCACGCAGCCGGCGGTCCACGGGCACCCGGCCGAGCGCGTCGAGGTCGCGGGAGATCTGCCGGGTGAGGTCGCTGGCCCTGAGCCCGGCCGACCAGACGACCGCGTCCGCCGCGACCTCGGTCCCGTCGGAGAGGACGGCGCGGCCGTCGCCGACCTCCGCCACCGTCGTGCCGAGGCGGCGTTCGACGCCGAGGGCGTCCAGCGCCGCCTCGATCTCCGGACGCGGCCCGGCGCCGAGCTGGTCGCCGACCACCGGCGACCGGTCCACCAGCAGCACCCGGCCCCGGGCCGCCAGCGCGGTCGCGGCCTCCAGGCCGACGAACCCGGCGCCGACGACCACGGCGGTGTAGTCGTCGCGGCCGCGCAGGTGGGCGGTGAGGCGCCGGGCGCCGTCCAGCGTGTCGATGTCGAAGAGCCGTTCGGCGCCGGGAAGGCCGTGCGGCCGGACGAGCGCGCTGCCCGCCGCCAGCACCAGGCGGTCGTAGCCGATCTCGCGGCCCCCGGCCGCCACCGTGCGGCGGCCGGTGTCGATCGTGCTCACCGCGGCCCGCACGTGTTCGACGCCGATCGGGTCGAGGATCCTGCGCAGCTCGACCTTCGCCTGGTCCGGCTCGGGCTCGTACAGGCGCGGCCGCAGCACCAGGTGCTCGCCCGGCGCGATGAGCGTGATGCGCAGCCCCGCGTCCGCGTCCGCCGCCGCCGTGGCGTCCGCCCGTGCGCGCGCCAGCGCCGCTCCCGCCGCGCTCCACACGCCCGCGAACCCGCCTCCGATGATCACAACGTGCGCCATCGTCCGTCCTCTCTCTCAGCCTCGCCCCCGGCGGGACCCGGGGGAGTCGGCAGGGAGACAGGACGGCGGCGTCAGATGTGACCGGCGTGCTCGAGCTTCTCCGGATTGGCCAGCCTCCGGAACGCGATGATCCGACCGTCGGCGACCTCGACGGTGTCGAGCCAGACCAGCGCGCCGCCCTGGTAGGTCGCGAGCGCCGGCCGCCCGTTGGCCTCGACGATCCGGACCGCGTCCGGCCGCCGCATCTCGATCTGCCTGAGCGCGAGCAGGGCGATCCGCTCCGCGCCCCGGACGGGCCTGCGCGCGGCGGTCGCCTTGCCTCCGCCGTCCGCGACGTAGACGGCGTCGGGGTGCAGCAGCCTGACGAGCCCGGCCATGTCACCGGCCTCGGCCGCCGCCTTGAACGCCTTCAGCACCCGCTCGGTCTCGGCCCTGGACGCCTGCGGCCGCTCCCGGACCGCCGCCACCCGGGCCCGCGCCCGGGACGCGAGCTTCCGGCCGGCGGCGGGCGTGCCGCCGAGCACCTCGGCGATCCGCTCGAACGGGAAGCCGAACACGTCGTGCAGCACCAGCGCGACGCGCTCGGCGGGCGTGAGCGTCTCCATGACCACCAGCATCGCGGTGCCCACCGACTCGTCCATGAGCACCCGCGCGGCGGCGTCGGGCCCGGTCAGCAGCGGTTCCGGCAGCCACGGCCCCACGTAGGACTCGCGCCGGACGCGCGCCGACTTCAGCACGTTGTAGGACGTCCGCGCGGCCACGGTGACCAGCCACGCCCGCAGGTCCCGCACCCCGGACAGGTCCGCGGCGGCGGCGCGCAGCCAGACCTCCTGCGTCACGTCCTCGGCCTCCGCCACGCTGCCGAGGATCCGGTAGGCCGCCCCGAAGACCGCCGGGCGGTGCGCCGCCCAGTCGTCCTCCGCCATCGCGCCGGTCGGTTCCACCCTCGGCCCCCGCCCTTCGGATCGCTGATCGGCGTCCGATCCTAGACACCCGCCCGCGCTCGCCGCCGCTCAGGACGGGGCGCCCTGCCGGTCCGTCGCCGGTGCGCCGGCGGCCAGGAACGGCATGAGCAGGGCGAGGAGTTCCCGGGGACGGTCGAGCGGGATGATGTGGCCGCAGTCCTCGACGAGACGACCGGTCAGGTCGTCGGCGAGGGGGCGCAGCTGCCGCTCCAGCGCGTCGCCGACCGGCTGCGCGCCGATCGCCAGCGTCGGCATCGTGAGCCGGGACGAGGCGGCGGCGTCCAGGATCTGCCGCGCGCTGTCGGGAGCGGCGCGGTAGTGGGAGAACGCGCAGCGCAGAGCGTCGCGTCCGGTGTAGGCGCGGACGAAGTCGTCCCGGATGTCGCGGGGCACTCCGCGCCCGCGCGTCCCGGCCGTGAGGAACCAGCCGATGTAGTCGGCCTCGTGCCCCGCCACGACGGTCTCGGCGAGGTCGGGGACGCGGTGGAAGCCGAACCACCACGGCGGTCCGCCCGCGAGGAAGTCCTCGGCGCCGGGCAGCGGTCCCAGCGTCCCCTCCATGAGCGCGAGCCGCCGCACGCGGTGCGGCCGCCGCATGGCGAGCATGAAGGCGGGCGGGACGCCGGCGTCGATGGCGACCACCGCCGCGGACTCCTCTCCGAGCGCGTCCAGGATCCCTTCGGCGTCGGCGGCGAGGCCCGCGGCGTCGTACCCGCCCGCCGCTCTGGTGCTCCCGCCGAGACCACGCAGGTCGGGCGCGATGACCCGGTGGTGGCGGACGAGGTCCGGGACGACCTCCGTCCACACCCGCCAGGTGTGCGGGAAGCCGTGGAGCAGCAGGACGGCCGGTCCGTCCCCGGCGACGGCCACGTTGGCCTCGATGCCGTTGGCGGCCACCCGCCTCAGCGTGACGTCCGGGACAGGGCCGCCGGTGGCCGACGGGTTCGGCATGGTGCCTCCCTTTGTGGTTACCATTGGTTACCAGGGGAGCGTAAGTGACTCCCATCCGGGCCGCCAGACGGCACTTCTGCGACAGGTGGTGAACCCGAGGTGACCTCCTCACCGGCCGGTACCGCGACAGGGGTGCGCGGGGACCTCTTCGACCCCGGCTGCCCCACCCGCCGGCTGCTCGACCGGATCGGCACCAAGTGGACGTCCATGGCGGTCAAGGTCCTCGCCGACGCCGCGCCGGACGAGCTGCGCTTCGCCGAGCTCCGGCGGCGGATGCCCGGCGTCTCCCAGAAGATGCTGTCGGCGACGCTGCAGAGCCTCGCCCGGGACGGCCTGGTCGCCCGTCGCGTGGAACCGACCGTGCCGCCGCGCGTCCACTACCGGCTCACCGACCTGGGTCTCTCCCTCGAGGGCGCGCTCGCCGTCGTGCGCGCGTGGGCGGAGGAGCACATGGCCGAGGTCGACCGCGCCAACGCCGCGCACACCCCGGCGCCCTGACGGCGCACCGGACCCGCGCCGCTTCCGGCGGCGGTGCGGATCTGAGAATCTTGATCCATGTATCCCGGTTCCGCCCTTGGTGAGTTCCTCCGGTCCCGCCGTGCCCGGCTCCGGCCCGAGGACGTGGGGTTGAGCCCGGGGGTGAAGCACCGGCGGGTGGCCGGGCTGCGCCGGGAGGAGCTGGCGCCGCTCGCCGGGGTCAGCGTGGGGTACTACACGCGGCTGGAGCAGGGGCAGAGCCCGAACGTCTCCGACGAGGTCCTCGACTCCATCGCCCGCGTCCTGCGGCTGGACGGCGACGAGCTGGCCCACCTGCACCGGCTCGCCCGGGTGGCGCGGGCCCGGGAGCGGGTCGGGCCGGAGCGGCTGCGACCGGGCATCGGGCTGCTGGTCGACTCGATGACCGAGGCGCCCGCCATCGCGGTGGGGAGGCGGGGCGACATCCTCGCCTGGAACCGCCTGGCGCACGCGCTCCTGGCCCCGCACTACGACTTCGACGCCGAGGAGAAGCCGAACTTCGTCCGCGTCGACTTCCTGGAGACGGACTTCTCGCGGGGCCTCTACGTCGACTGGGAGCAGAAGGCCCGCGACGACATCGCCTACCTGGAGGGCTCGCTGAGCAGGTTCCCCGGCGACGAGGGGCTCGCCGCGCTGGTCGAGGAGCTGCTGGCGCTCAGCCCGGAGTTCCGCGCCATGTGGACGGAGCACCCGGTGGCGAACTGCGCGTCCATCTCGCGCGGCTACCGGCACCCGGAGGTGGGCGTCATGACCCTCACCGCCGAGCTGCTGCGGACGCCCGACGACGAGGGCCAGGGCGTGACGGTGTTCCAGGCGGAACCGGGCTCGCCGTCGCACGAGCGGTTGCGGCGGCTCGCCGAGCTCGCCGCCGCCACCGCTCGCTGACCCCCGTCAGGCCGCCACCGAACGCTCCGCCGGTTCGCTGCCGGAGGGCCCGTCCGACTGGACGGCGCCGGTCCGGCGGAGCAGGACGCCGCCCGCGACCGCGCCGAGCAGCGCGACCGCGCCGGCCGCCAGGAACGCGGCGTGCAGCCCGCCCAGCATGGCCCGGACCTCGGTGGTGGCCGGGGCGAGCGCCTCGGTCCGGGCGGCGGCGATCGCGGTGAGCGCGGCGACGCCGACCGCGCCGACGAAGGTCGGCATCTGCGCGAGGCTGCCCGCGACGCCCTGGTCGTCCCGGCCCAGGCCGGACGTGATCGTCGTGATCGCGGCGACCACGGTCAGGACGTGCCCGAAGCCCATCGTCGCGGACGTGGCCAGCAGGACGGCCAGGCCGCCGTGCACGGGCAGGGCCGCCATCGCGGCGGTGCCGGCGGCCTGCACGGTCAGCCCGGTCGCGATGGTCGCGGCCGTCCCGCGGGCGTTGATCAGCCGGGCGGCGAGGGCGCCGCCGGCCAGGGCCGCGACGCCCTCGCCGAGGAAGCCGAGCCCGGTCCGCAGGGGCGAGTAGCCGAGGACGTCCTGCATGTAGATGCTGAGCAGCAGGGTCGCGCCGCCGCACATGCCGAAGGTGACCAGGCCGATGGACATGCCCCACTTGACCGTCGCGCGGCGCAGCAGGCGCAGCGGGACGAGCGGCGCGGGGTGCCGGGCCTCGACGGCGAGGAAGGAACCGAGCAGGACCGCCGCGGCCAGCAGGGTCGTCAGCGTCGGGAGGCTGCCCCAGCCCGCGTCCCCGCCGGTGGAGACGCCGTAGACCAGCGCGAACAGCCCGCCGCTCGCCAGGATCGCGCCGGGGACGTCGAGCCCGGTCCGGCTCCGTCCGGCCGTCTCGCGGACCACCGTGAGCGCGCCGAGCAGGACCAGGAGGCCGATGCCGGTGAGCAGGAGCATCGTCCAGCGCCAGTTCAGCCCGCTGGTGATCAGCCCGCCGCCGATCGTCCCGATGACGAACCCCAGCGACAGCAGCGCGCCGTTGACGCCGAGGGCGCGGGTGCGCCGCGGCCCCTCGGGGAACGCGGCGGTCATCAGCGCGAGCGCGGTCGGGCCGATCATGGCCGCCGCGACGCCCTGCCCGGCGCGCGCCGCGACCAGCAGTGCCGGGCTCGGGGCCATCGCGGCCGCCAGCGACATCAGGGTGAAGCCCGCCACGCCGGTCATGAACAGCCGCCGCCTGCCGAGCATGTCGGACGCGCGCCCGAACAGCGGCATCAGCGCGGCCGTCGGCAGCAGGCACGCGGTCGCGACCCACTGGAGGGCCGAGGCTCCGGAGAAGCCCAGGTCCCGGCCGATCTCCGGCAGGGCCACGGTGATGATCGAGTAGTCGAGGCCGGTCATGAAGGTGGCGCCGCACAGCGTGATGAGGATGAGCCAGCCGCGCGTTCCGAGCCGCGCGGCGCTCTGAGAGGTCTCTGTCGTCATGCCCCCGAGACTGCTGCCCGGGAGAAAGACCGACCAGAACTCCGCTGGAGGTACATCTGCCAGGTGCAGGCTCACGCGCGACCGCCTCCGCGCGTGCGCGCCCTACAACTGCATGATCGCGCGGCGGGCCGGATCTTTCACCGCGTCCGGGTGTGGCGGAGCGCGGATCGGGTGATCGCACAGGGAGTGACCGAATGACGACGCAGCCGACCGCGGGGGTGCCCATGCCGAAGCCCGGACGACCGTTGGCGGCCCTGGCCGCCTGCGCGATCCTCACCAGCGCCGCGCCGCCGTACGCCGTGAGCGGCGCCGCGCGGGCGCGAGCCGAGCCCGCCGCCCTCGCGCCCGCGGGGGAGGACGGCGCCTCGGAACTCGTCCGGGGCTGGAGGATCCAGTCCTCGGCCGTCGCGGGGCGCGACGGCGCGCGGATCTCCCGGCCGGGCTACCGGACGTCCGGCTGGCTGCCGATCGGCCGCCCCGGGACGTTGATGGCGGGCCTGCTGGAGAACGGCCGGTACCCGAACGTCTTCTACTCGGACCGGTTGGCGTCGGTGCCGGCCGGGCAGTTCGCCGTGAACTGGTGGTACCGCGACGAGGTGGTCCTGCACCCGCGCCGCGGCGGCCGCACGTTCCTGATCATGGACGGCGTCTCCGGCACCGCCGACCTGTGGGTGAACGGCGCCCGGATCGACGGCCGCTCGCGGCTCCAGGGCTCCTACTCGCGCTTCGAGTACGACGTGAGCCGGTACGCGCGCGACGGCGCCAACGCGATCGCGCTCGACGTCGCGCCGAACAAGGCGAAGACCTACCTCACCGGCAGCCGCCTCGACTGGAACCCGGCCGCGCCCGACCAGGGCACCGGGCCGGAGCGCCCGCCGAAGATCGTCCAGGACGGGCCGGTGTCGCTGCGGGACGTCCACGTCGTGCAGCGCAACGCCAGGGACTTCTCCCGGTCCGACCTCACCGTGAAGGCGCTGCTGCGCAACAACACCGGGACCGTGCGGCGGGCCGAGTTCTCCGGCGCGGTCGAACGCGGCGCGACCCGGCTGCCGTTCAGGACGACGGTGACGCTGCCGCCGGACACGGTCCGCCCGGTGGCGCTCGGCCTCCGCCTCGACCATCCGGACGTGTGGTGGCCGTACCAGCTCGGCGGCCAGCCGCTCTACCACCTGGCCACGCACCTGCGCACCGGCGGGACGGAGACCGGCCGGTACGCCGAGGACTTCGGCATCCGCACCGTCACCTCGTCGCTCACCCGCGCCGTCCCCGGTAGGACGCACGTGCCGCACGGCTACAGGCGGTTCGAGATCAACGGCGTGCCGATCGTGATCCGCGGCGGCGGCTGGTCGCCGGACATGTTCCTGCGCTACTCGCCCCGGAACATCCACGACCAGCTCGCCTACGTGAAGGACCTCGGCCTGAACGCGCTGCGCTTCGAGGGTAACTTCCCGCCGGACGACATGTTCCGGCAGATGGACCGCGCGGGCGTCCTCGCCATGACCGGCTGGCAGTGCTGCGACCGCTGGGAGGACCCCTACGCCAAGTGGAGCAAGGAGCTCCAGGCCAACGCCGCCGTCCAGGCCGCCGCCGTCGCCCGCAGGCTGCGCGACCACCCGAGCGTGTTCGCCTTCTTCCAGGGCAGCGACGCGGCACCGGACGCGGCGAAGGAGTCGGTGTACGTGCCGGCGTTCGAGGCCGCCGACTGGGGCACGCCGCAGATCGCGTCGGCGGAGGACAAGGCGTCGCCGCGGCTCGGCCCGTCCGGCGCCAAGGAGGGGCCGTACGGCTACGTGCCGCCGGTCTACTGGTGGAGCAACGGCCGCGAGACCGCCGACGCCGGCGACCCGTCGTCCACGAACGCCGGAAGCGCCTGGGGCTTCGACACCGAGACGAGCGCGGGCAACACCGTCCCGACACGGGACTCGCTCGACCGCTTCCTGACCCCGCGCGACCAGGCCGCGCTCTGGGACCCCGCCACCGCGCGCGGCCCGCGTTCCGGCCGGGACCTCTTCCACGTGTACCCCTACAACGACTACACCCGGACCGCGCGTATGGGGCAGTACAACACCCCGCTGTGGCACCGGTACGGGCCCTGGTCCGACATGGCCTCCTACCAGCGGATCGCGCAGATGGGCGGGTACGAGATCGCGCGTGCGCAGTTCGAGGCCTACATCGGCAACTCCAGGGACCCGGCCAACCCGAGCACCGGCGTCATCTACTGGATGCTGAACAAGGCGTGGCCGTCGCTGCAGTGGAACCTCTTCAACCAGGACTTCGACCAGCCCGGCGTGTACTTCGGCGCGAAGAAGGCGGGCGAACCGGTGCACGTCATGTACGACTACGCGTCCGGGGCGGTGAAGGTCGCCAACCTGACCGGGAGGCGCCAGGACGGTCTGGCGGCCCGGGCGCGGCTGATCGACGTCGACGGCACCGTGAAGCGGACCTCCCGCGTCGCCGTCCCGGCACTGGCCGCGCAGGACGTCCGGACCGTGGCCGCCGCGCGGGCCCCGAAGGGCATCTCCCGCACCTACTTCCTCGAACTCACGCTGGCCCGGCGCGGCGCGACCGTGAGCCGCAACGTCTACTGGCTGTCTACGAGACCGGACGCGGTGGACTGGAAGGCCACCCTCGGCAAGGGCAGCGGCGTGGCGTTCCGGCCGGACGGGTACGCCGACCTGACCGGGCTGCGTGGCCTGCCCCGCGCCGCCGTGCGCGCCTCGGCCGCCACCCGCCGCGACGGCGCCGACCTCGTCACCACCGTGACGATCAGCGCGACCGGGACGGCGCCGGCCGTCTTCACCAGGGCGGACGTGCGGCGGGCCGGACCCGGCGGGCGCCCGCTGCCCGGCGGCGGCCAGGTGCTGCCGATCCGCTGGAACGACAACGACGTCACGCTGTGGCCTGGGCAGTCCCAGACGCTGACCGCCCGCTACCGCGCCTCCGACCTGCGCGGCGCCGTCCCGGTCGTCGGCCTCGGCGGCTGGAACCTGCCGGCGCTGACCGTGCCCGCAGCGCCGCGCACGTGACCGGTCCCGGCGGTTGGAGAACCGCGCTGGTTCACGCCTCGGTCCCGGCGAGCGCGATGGCGCCGATGAGCGCGGCGTCGTCGACGAAGCGGGCCGTCACCACCTCCGGCGGGAACGGGACCGCGCGCGCCACGGTCTCGCGGATCGCGGGAAGCAGGGACGGCTCGGCGGCCATGCCGCCGCCGAGGACCACCCGCTCCGGGTCGAGCGTGGTCGCGAGGTTGGCGACCGCCATGCCGAGCACCGCCGCCGTGCCGTCCAGCAGCGCGGCCGCCTTCGGCTCGTCCCGGCGGGCGAACAGGGCGGCGGCCGTCACCGGCTCGCCGAGAAGGGCCGAGGCCCGCGCGGCCAGGCCGCTGCCCGAGGCGTACTCCTCCAGCGGCGCGCGGCCCTGCGCGCACCCGGGCTCGCCGGGGCGCCGCAGCAGGTACCCGATCTCGCCGGCGGCGCCGTGCGCGCCCGGCACGACGCGCCCGCCGACGACGATCCCGGCGCCGAGCCCGGTGCCGAGGTTCACGTAGACCCCGGTACCGACGCCCGCGAGCCGGCCCCAGCGCGCCTCCGCGGCGGTGGCCGCGTTCACGTCGTTCTCGACGCGCACGGGCGCGCCGAGGGCGCCGGAGACCAGGTCGGGCAGCGGCAGGTCCTCCCAGCCGGGGACGTTGGGCGCCAGCCGCACCCGTCCCCCGCGGACGACGCCGAACGTCGAGACGCCCACTGCGGCCAGCGTGCCGGGGGTCTCGGCGACGAGGCGGTGCGCCGCGTCCAGCGCCCGGCGCACCACCCGCTCCGCGCCGTCCGCCGCCCGCGTCTCCAGCCGGGCGCGGCGGAGCGGCCTTCCGGTCGCGTCGGCGGTGGCCAGCGCGACCTTGGTCCCCCCGAAGTCGATCCCGAGGATCATGCGGCCTGCGGCTCGGCGCCGGGTTCGGCGAAGGGCTCGCTGATCTCCTTCGGCCCGAACGGCCAGATCCGCTCCAGCCGCGCCCAGACCAGGTACGCGACGACGCCCGCCGCGAGCCAGACCAGCGACAGCACGATCGGCCTGGTGCCCGCCGACTTGTAGATGTAGATCCAGCCCGCCAGCGCGACCAGGCTCGGCAGCGGGTACAGCCACATCCGGTACGGGCGCGGCAGGTCCGGCTGCCGGCGCCGCAGCACGGTGAGGGCGACGATCTGGGCGACCGACTGCACCAGCACGAACACGGCGGTCAGCATGCTGATGACGTCCGTCAGGGTGAACAGCGAGCCGAGCGCCGTGATGACGCCCATCGCGTACAGCCCGAACGTCGGGAACTTCAGGCGCGGGTGCATCCGCGCGAACCACGGCAGGAACAGCTTGTCGCGGGCGGCGTTGTAGGGCACCCGCGAGCCGCCGAGCAGGCCCGCGAACACCGACGCGAACGCGGTGACGATGATCCCGACCGTGAAGACCTGCGCCGCGCCCTTGCCCCACGTCCTCTCCAGGACGAGGGACGCGAACGAGCTGGACTCCTGCGTCTTCTCCCACGGGATCACGCCGAGGATCCCGACCTGGAGCAGGAAGTACAGCGCCATCATGCCGAGGATCGAGAAGACGATCGCCCGCGGGATCACGCGCCCCGGCTGCCGGACCTCCGCCCCGAGGTAGGCCGCCGTGTTGTAGCCGAGGTAGTCGTACACGGCGATGACGAGCCCGGCCCCGAGGCCGTGGAAGAACTTCGACCCCGCGTCGTGCGGGTAGGTGAACGCCAGGTCGGAGTGGAAGTGCGTGAACGCGGCCAGGATCACGCCGAGCACGGAGACCAGCATCACGACGAAGAAGACCGTGGTGAGCAGCCCGATGTCGCCGATCCTGCGGTACAGCGCGGCGACGACGACCGCGACGACGGCGATCGCGAGGACGTGGCCGCCGGTCGACAGGCCGGAGCCGTCCACCAGCGAGGGCCACAGGTAGCCCGCGTACTGGACGAGCCCGATCACCCCGGTCGACATGATCAGCGGGATGAAGAGCACCGCCGACCAGACGAACAGGAACGGCATCAGCCGCCCGGTCCGGTACTGGAACGCCTCGCGCAGGTAGAGGTAGGTGCCGCCGGCGCCGGGCATGGACGCGCCCAGCTCGGCCCAGACCAGGCCGTCGGCCAGCACGATCAGCGCGCCGACCAGCCAGCCGAACATCGCCTGCGGGCCCTCCATCGTGGAGATCATCGCCGGGATGGTGACGAACGGGCCGATTCCACACATCTGGGTCATGTTCACGGTGGTGGCCTGGAACACGCCGAGCCGCCGTTCGAACCCCGAACCCGCGGGAGCGGTCATCGCGGTCTCTCCCTTCTCGTGACCGGACGCCTCGCCCCCGTCCGACGTCGATGCGAATGTAAGGGAGGCTCCCTAACAAATCAATCCCCGCGGCGTACGCCGTGCCGGGATATGTCAGGCTTTACACGTGCCGAGCAGGGAGACCGCCAACACCACCAGCGTGCTGCGGATCATGAACGAACGCGCCGTGTACGAGCGGATCCGGCTGCTCGGGCCGGTGTCGCGCCCGCAGCTCGCCGCCGCGACCGGCCTCTCCAAGCCCACGATCTCGCTCGCGCTCGCCGACCTGGAGCGGGTCGGGCTGGTCAAGGCGATCGGCCGCCGCACGGGCGGGGCGGGGCGGTCCGCCCGGCTGTACGGGATCCGGCCGGAGACGGGCTGGGTGATCGGGCTCGACGTCGGCCGGGAGTGGATCCGCGCCGCGCTCGCCGACCTGTCCGGCGAGATCGCGGTGCGCAGGGACGTCCGCTCGGTCGGCGCCGGCGGGAGCGCCGAACCGGACGCGCTCATCGACCGGATCGGCCGGATCGTCGACGAGCTGGCGAAGGCCGCCGACGGCGCCGTCACCCACATCGTGCTCGGCACCCCCGGCGTCCACGACGTCGAGAACCGGCGCCTCCGCCTGGCGCCCAACCTGCCCGGCTGGGACGTCCCGGGCGTCACCGGCCGGCTGGCGCGGCGGCTGCCCGCGCCCTGCGCCATCGAGAACGACATCGACCTCGCCGCGCTGGGGGAGCAGGGCTACGGGCTGGGTGAGGGCGTGCCGCACTTCGCGTTCATGTCGATCGGCACGGGCATCGGGATGGGGATCGTCCTGAACGGCGAGCTGCACCGCGGCGCCCGCGGCGCGGCCGGGGAGATCGCCTGGCTGCCGTTCGGCGAGGCCGACCCGAGGGAGACCCGCTCGCACGGGATGCTGGAGTCGGTCGCGTCCGGCCCCGGCGTCGTGGCCGCCGCGCGGCGGCTCGGCATGACCGGGCCGATCACCGCCAAGCGCGTCTTCGACGAGGCGCGGGCCGGCGACCCCCTCGCGGCGGAGGCCGTCGCGCACGAGGCCGGGCACGTCGCCCGCGCCCTGGCCAGCGTCGTCGCGCTCCTCGACCCCGACCTGATCGTGCTGGGCGGCGGCATCGGCGGGCACGGCGCCGACGTGCTCCTCGGCGCCGTGCGCGACCGCCTCGAGGCGATGACCCCGCTCGGCGCGCCGCGCGTCGAGGTCTCGGCTCTCGGTGACGACGCCGTCGTCCTCGGGGCCCTGGCCACGGGCCTGGAGACGGCCCGCGACCTCGTCTTCACCCGCGCCGTCACCGAGTCCTGACCCGGTCCGGGCGGGCACGCCCCGCCCGGTGCGCTCAGGAGACCGGCAGGGCCAGTTCGGTGGCGAGGGCCTCCAGCAGGTCGGCCTGACGCTGGGGGTGGACGTCCAGGAGGTTGGTGGCGAGGTGCATCTCGTCGGCGCCGGCCTCGGCGGCCCGGTCGAGGTCGCGCAGCGTGGTGTCGACGAAGTCGGCGGTGGAGACGTCGGTGCCGGGCGGCGCCGGGAAGGTGCTGACCAGGACGGTGCCGGTACCGCCCGCGTCGCGGTACCAGCGGATGTGGGCGCGGGTGTCGTCCCAGTCCACGGCGGTGGTGACGAAGCCGTCCCCGATCCGGGCCGCCCGCTCGACGGTCCGACGGGTGATCGCTCCGAACAGCACCGGGATGCGGTCGCCGTACGGCTTCGGTCCGATCCTGGAGGCCGGGATCCGGTAGTGCTCGCCGTGGAACTCGACCGGGTCGGGTCCCCAGCAGGCGCGCATCGCGGCGACGTGCTCGGCGAAGCCCGCGCCGCGGCGGCCGGCGGGCACTCCGGCGGCGGTGAATTCTTCGGGAATGTAGTACGGGGCGAGCCGGGTGCCGCCGCCCTGCCCGACGCCCGCGACCACGCGGCCCCGGGACAGCCGGTCGAGGGTGGCGAGCCGGCGCGCCACGACGACGGGCGGCTGGAAGATCGTGTTCAGGACGGCGGTGGTCAGCCGGATCCGCCGGGTGTGGGCCGCCGCCCAGGTCAGCACCTCCAGGACGTCCCACGGCGCCGACTCGGGCAGCCCGGCGTCGTTGGTCCAGTGCGGGCCGACGGGGGTGAGGAGCCGGTCGCTGACCGACACGGCGTGGAAGCCGAGCCGTTCGGCGGCCTGCGCGACGGTGGCGACGGCGTCGGGTCCGGCGTGCGGTCCGAAGTGCTGGAGGGTGACTCCGAGGCGGGGCATGTCCATCTTCGATCTCCGTTCGTGGTCGCCCGGGCGCGCGCGTCCAGGCGAAGGCGTCCCTTCACGGACAGGTCGGAGCCGCCTCCCGGTTCTTGCGCTCGCGCGGCCGGAAAGTTCGAAGAGTTTCTTTCTTCCGCAGGATTCAGAGCACGGATGTCACTGTGAGGCGGGCCGGGACGGCGCGGCGCCTCTGCCCCCGACGCCGATCGGCAGCCGGACGGCCGGCGGGAGCGGCGCGCCGGGCGCGTCCGCCCGGAACGACTGGATCATGAGGGCCGCGAAGCGCCGCGAGGCCGCGACGCGCGCCGCCCGCGACCCGGCCCGGATGCCCTCGTTCGCCATCAGGGCCAGCACGATGTCCTCGAGCACGATGTCCTCGCGCAGCGCGCCCGCCTCCTTCGCCCGCCGCACGAGTTCGCCCAGGCCGCGCAGCGTGCGTTCGCGCCCCTCGGCGAAGTCGAACACCCGCGGGTACTGCGAGATGAGCGCGTGGGCGAAGCCGCGGTCGAGGCTGTGGACCTCCATCAGCCGCTCGACCACCGTGCGGAACCCCGCCCACGGGTCGCCGGCCGCCAGGCCCTCCTCGACGACGGCGATGCACACCGCCATCTGGTCGGCGAAGGCCGCCGCGAGCAGCGCCTCCTTCGTGGGGAAGTGCCGGTAGAGGGTGGCCGGGCCGACGTGCGCGCGGCGGGCGATCTCGCGGATCGGGACGTCCAGGCCCTCGGCGGCGAACGCCTCGCGCGCCACGTCCAGGATGCGCTCGCGGTTGTCGCGGGCGTCCGAGCGGAGTTTCCGAGCCACTTCGTCCGTCACCGCTCTCACTTTAACCGAACCGGACGGGGTGTTCCGTTACGGTCGGCCGCATGAGAGCAGTCCAGTTCAACGAGTACGGCCCGCCGAGCGTGCTGCACGTCGCCGAGGTCGAGGCGCCGCACGCCGGGCCGGGCCGGATCCGCGTCGCCGTCCGGGCGTCGGGCATCTCCCCGGGGGAGACGCTGATCCGTTCCGGGGCGATGCGCGACCTGGTGCCGACCGCGCTGCCGTACCGGACGGGGTTCGACGCGGCCGGGGTGGTGGACGAGGTCGGCGAGGGCGTCACCGGCGTGGAGATCGGCGACGAGGTGTTCGGCATGGCCGACCCGGCGGAGCGCGGCGCCAACGCGGAGTTCGCGGTCCTCGCCGCCTGGGCGCCCAAGCCGGCCGCATGGAGCTGGGAGGAGGCGGGCGGCGCCGCCGGCGGCGTCGAGACGTCCACCCGGGTCCTCGACCGGCTCGCGGTCGGCGCGGGGCGGACCCTGCTCGTGCAGGGCGCGGCCGGCGGGGTGGGGACGATCGCCGTGCAGATGGCGGTCGCGCGCGGCGCCACCGTCATCGGGACGGCGAGCGAGCGCAACCACGGCTTCCTGCGCTCCCTGGGCGCGGAGCCGACGACGTACGGGGCGGGACTCGCCGGACGGGTCCGCGCGCTCGCCCCGGACGGGGTGGACGCCGTGTTCGACTGCGCCGGAGGGGCGCTGCCCGACCTCGTCGCCATCGCCGGGGACCCGGCGCGCGTGGTGACGATCGCCCCGGACCGCACCGCGGCGTCCCACGGCGTCCACCTGTCGCACGGGGCGCCGGTCGACGAGACCGGCACCGCCCTGGGCGTCGGCGCCGACCCGCTGGCGGTGCACGGCCTCCCGATCGCGGTGGCCCTGGCGGACGAGGGCCGCCTGCGGGTGCCGGTCGCGGCGGCGTTCCCGCTCGCCGAGGCCGCGGCGGCGCACGAGCTGAGCGAGGGCCGCCACGCCCGCGGCAAGATCGTGCTGGTGGGCTAGGGGCCGCTCAGGGGCGGGCCGCGCAGCTCCTTGGGGCAGGAGGTGCCCCGGGGCATCTTGTAGGGGGAGGCCAGCCGGTAGGTGCCGGCCTTCGGGGCGACGAGCTCGGTCCACGCGTCGCCCGTGGCGTCCGGCTCGGTCGGCGCCAGGCAGCCGTTGGGGTTGACGTACTGCGGCGGCCTGCCGTCGTCGTACTCCCGCATCTGCTTGGACGCCTCCGTCTCGAAGGGAGGCTGGAGGCTGTGGCCGTCCGCGTCGACCAGGCTCAGCCAGGGCGAGTAGGAGATGCGGATGAGGATCCGGCCCGGCGCGCCGACCTTCAGCGTCGTCTCGTTCTGCTCGGCGCGGAGGACGGTCGTGTTCGGCTCGGCGAGGGGAGCGGGGTCGGTGACGGCGTACAGGTGCCAGTTGCTGTCGCTCCACACCTTCTTCAGGTAGGGGAGCCCGTTGCCGACCAGCTCCCGCTCGCGTTCGGCGCCGTTGTCGGGCGCGTCCGCCGGGAGCACGACGTAGTGGACCGCCCAGTGCTTCAGCCAGTCGTGGTACGTGGCCACGGTGAGCGTGCCGTCGTAGAAGAGGTGGTTGCGCTTGATGTCGGCCTGGCGGTTCCAGCCCCGCGCGAGGTTCACGTAGGGGGCGAGGGCCGACGCCTCCCGGTGGGAGCGGGCCGGGACGACCTCGACCCGCCCGCGCTCGGCCCCCGCCTTGCGCAGCTCGTGGACGAGGGGCGCGAGGCGGCGGGTCCAGGCCGCCGCCGGATGGGCCCGGACGACGTCCTGGACCGTCTTGATGCCGATCCAGGTCGTGAACCCGAGGAACACCAGCACGATCGCGTACCACTTGCGCGAGCGCGGCTCCGTGAACGGCAGCGCGGCGATCAGCGCGACGCCGGTGAACAGCATCGGGAGGCGGGTGATGTTCGTGCCGACCTGGGAGGTGATCAGCGTGGCGACCAGCACGGTCGCCGACGTCACCACCGCCGTGATCCGGACCGTCCGCCATTCCCTGGGCACCAGGACGATGACGGCGGCCCCGAAGACGATCGGCAGGATGGCCGACCCCAGGGGCATCGGCTGGGTGCCCGAGAAGGGGAAGAGCCAGGCGGACAGCGCGACCACGACGAGGGGCGCGACGCCGAGGGCGTAGGCGGCGGGCCTGCGCTTCTGCAGGAACAGGGCCGCCGCGACGAGCCCGATGTAGAGCCCGGCCACGGGGGAGCAGGCCGTCGCCAGGCCGGCGAGGGGCCCGGCGGCCGCGGCCTTGGCCCAGCGGTTGCCGCGCAGGACGCGCGGCGTGGCGAAGACGATCGCGGCGGCGGCGAAGGCGAACATCAGGCCGAGGCCGAACGTGACGCGGCCCGACACCGCGTTGCAGACGAGCGCGAGCGCGCCGGCGAGCGCGGGCCAGAGCGGCCGGCGGACGTGCCCGCTGCGCGCCAGGATCACCGTGATCAGCGCCGCCGAGACCGTACCCGCGATGATCATCGTGGTGCGGACGCCGAGCACCGACATCACGTACGGCGAGACGGCGCTGTAGGAGACCGGGTGCATGCCGCCGTACCAGGCGAGGTTGTACGCCGACCCCGGGTGGCGCCCCGCGAACTCGGCCCAGGCGTCCTGCGCCGCGAGGTCGCCGCCGCTGCTGGCGAGGGTGCCGAGCCACAGCAGGTGCAGGGCCGCCGTGATCGCCGTCACCAGCGTGACCGGGTGGCGTAGGAACCGGTTCAGCGCCGGGCGCGGGGCTCCGGAGCCGTCCGGCGCGCGCCGTTCGGCCGGACCCTCGGTCGGCTCCGGCGGTCGCTCGCCGCCGAGCCGGGTCCGGCCCTCGGCCTGCTTCGTGTCGCCGTCCGGGGGCGTGCCGAGCCCCCGGTCGGGATCATGGGCGCGCGGGGCCTGCGCTGCGGTCACTGACGGGACGCTCCATGTCTGTGCTCATGCCCGGCGGGGCGTTATAAACCGGCATATGAACACTACGGGGGGAACGCGGGACATTTCATATCGCCCGCCCCGGCGGCGCCCGGTCAGTCGGGGCGGGGAGAGCCGGGGGCCTGGAGCTGCCCGGCCGCCGCCTCCGCGTCGCGGCGCAGCTCCGGCGGGATCAGTTCGAGGAGCTGGTCCGGGCGGAGGGGCAGGTCGAGGAGGCTGAGCTTCACGCGGCTGCGGCTCGCGTGGTCGCGCGCCGACAGCCGGACGACCTGCCCGGCCTCCGGCACCATCGTCGCGGTGAGCCGGTCCCCGTGCCCGAGCTCGGCGGCCGCCGTCCCGTCGATGTCGAGGGTGATCGGCGCGCTGTCCGCCGCGACGGAGAGGCGGATCCGGTCGGCCGCGCCGAGCACGACGGGCCTGCTGATCCCCGTCATGGGCGCGACCGGGGTGATGGCGACCGCGTTGGAGGAGGGCGACACGATCGGCCCGCCGGCGGCGTAGTTGTAGGCGGTGGAGCCCGTCGGCGTCGAGACGACCAGCGCGTCCGCCCGGTAGTAGCCGTACTGCAGGTCGTTGACGGTGAGGTCGAGGGAGACGGCGCCGGTCCGGGACGACCGGCCGAGGACCATGTCGTTGAAACCGGACCGGGTCGTCAGCTCGATGGGGCCGGCGTCCACGCACAGGGCGGCGTGCTGCTCGATGGTGAAGTCGCCTGCGGCGAGCCGTGCCAGCGCCGCGGGCAGCTGCGCCGGGTGCACCTCGGCGAGGAAGCCCAGGTTGCCGTGGTTGACCCCGAGGACGGGCACGGGGCGGTCGATCACCAGCCGCATCGCGCCGAGGATCGTGCCGTCGCCGCCGAGGGCGATCAGCTCGTCGACCTCGGCCGCGAACCGGGCGTCGGGCACGATCTCGACGCCGGGCGGCACCCGGTCCCGGTCGGCGGGCCGGGCCAGCACCCGGGCCGGGCGGTCGCGGGCGGCCGCCATGATCGCGTCGATCGACGGGCCCAGCGGCCTGGTCGGATGGAGCACCAGCCCGACCGCGCCGACCTGCGGTTCCGCACCCATGCCCTCACCCTACGGGGTGCCCTTCCGGCGGGATCGCGTACAGGTGCACCAGGCCGCGGGTCACCGCCGCCGGCCACACCGTCGCGTGCTGCTCGCCGGGGACGACCTCGGACCGGACGGCGAGACCGCCCCGGCCGTCCAGCCGCTCGGTGAACGCGGCGAGGTCGGCGACCATGTCAAGGCCGGACAGGGCGCGGAGGGTCTCGGCCGGGATGACCGGCCAGCTCCGGTGCGGGCCGTCCTCCAGTTCGCCGACGGCGAGGTAGACCTCGCCCGCCGCCCTGGCGGCGAGGGGCGTCCGGCGCGGATCGAGCAGCAGATGGTCGTCCCACCACAGCGACGGGCTTACGGCCAGGAAGCGGCGGAATCCCTCGGGGCGGCGCGCCAGGGCCCAGCAGGTGAAGAGCCCGCCGAGGGAGAAGCCCGCGCGGCCCCGGTCGGCGGGGTCGAGCGGATGGGCGGCCTCCACGTGCGGGCCGATCACGTCGCGGATCAGGTCGATCATCGCGTCGGCGCCGCCCGTCCCGTAGACGGTCTTCACCCGCAGGTACGGGGAGACGGCGCTGGTCGGGGTCAGGTCCCGGGCGCGCTGGGCGCTCAGCCGGCGGAGGTCGTCGGTGGCGGGCGAGATGCCGACGACGGCGACCGGACGCAGCTGCCCCGCCGCGTACGCCAGCGTGGTGTGGGCGATCTGCGCCGCGGTGGCGAACGTCAGCAGGCCGTCGAGGAGATACAGCACCGGATACGGGCCGGGACCCGCCACCGCCCGCAGGTTCGGCGGCGGCAGCGCCACCGTGACGTGCCACCGGTCGGTGGGCTCGGCTCCGGCGACCAGCGTGTACTGGACCGCCCCCGGCAGTTCCGCGCGCCCGGCCGTCCAGCTGATCGCCATGCGCGCAATGATAAGGAGATCGTCTAGATTTGACATCTTGTATAGGCACCAGTCAGGACGTACGTTCGTCGCGTGAGCAGCCGCGCGCCGATCCTCTGGCCGGTGGAGGGCTGGCCGGTGGAGGGCGCCGACCCGATCGGCCTGCTCGCCGACGCCTCGTGCCGCCTCCCGGCGCCCGCGCTGGACGACCCGGACGCCTGACGCGGATGAGCGCGCGGACCGCCGTCGCACCCGCGCGCGGGCCGCCGGCACGTCACCGCGTCGCGGACGGACGGCCGGCTGCGTCGACCCCCACGGGCTCCCACCCCCGCCGCCCCTGCGCCGTGCGCGAACCGTCACCATGCCGCCCGCATCCCCGGGGGCGTCCGCCCCCGCCGTGCCGGCGCGCACCCGCCAATGGTGAAACGAGACCCCCGCGAAGGAGTGGGTGATGACGACCACGCGACCCTGGTCCGACACGAAACCCTGGTCCGAGGTGTTCGGCGCGAGCGACCGCCTCGACGTCTCTCCGGCGCTCGCCGGGCTGCGCAAGCGGCCCCTGTGCCGGATCCGGCTGCCCTACGGCGAGCCCGCCTGGCTGGCCACCCGCTACGAGGACGTCAAGGTGGTCCTCGGCGACCCGAGGTTCAGCCGCGCCGCCGCCACGGGACGCGACGAGCCCCGCTCGCGGCTCCACATCGGGTCGCCCGGCTCCCTGCTGCGCCAGGACCCGCCGGAGCACAGCCGGCTGCGCAGGCTGGTGGCCAAGGCGTTCACCGCGCGGCGCGTGGAGCTGCTGCGCCCCCGCACGCAGCGGATCGCCGGCGATCTCGCCGCCCGGATGCGGGCGCAGGGGCCGCCCGCCGACCTCGTCGAGGACTTCGCGCTGCCGCTGCCGATCACCGTCATCTGCGAGCTGCTCGGCGTCCCGGTGGAGGACCGCACGGACTTCCGGCTGTGGTCGGACGCGTTCCTGTCCACGACGCGGTTCACCCGGGACGAGGTGACCGAGTACGTGGGGCGGATGCGGGACTACATGGCGGGCCTCGTCGCCGAGCACCGCGAGTCGCCCCGCGACGACCTCATCGGCGCGCTCATCGAGGCGCGCGACCGGGACGACCGGCTCTCGGAGGAGGAGTTGCTCGCGATGGCGGAGGGGATCCTGGTCGCCGGGCACGAGACGACGGCGTCGCAGATCCCCAACTTCGTCTACGTGCTGCTGACCCATCCCGAGCAGCTCGCGGCGCTGCGAGCGGACCCGGACCTGATCCCGCGGGCGGTCGAGGAGCTGATGCGGTACGTCCCGCTCGGCGGCGGCGCCGGCAGCGCGCGCTACGCGCTGGAGGACGTCGAGCTGGGCGGGGTCACCGTGCGGGCGGGGGAGCCCGTCGTGGTCGCGTTGCAGTCGGCGAACCGGGACGAGTCGGTCTACTCCGATCCCGACGCGTTCGACCCGCGGCGCGGCGAGGCGTCCCACGTCGGCTTCGGGCACGGCCCGCACCACTGCCTCGGCGCCCAGCTCGCCCGGATGGAGCTCCAGGTCGCGCTGCGCACGCTGCTGGACGGCTTCCCGGGACTGCGCCTCGCGGGACGGGCGGACGACATCGTCTGGAAGGTCGGCTCGGCCACCCGGGCGCCCGAGCGGATGCCGGTCGCCTGGGACGGGCCCGGAAACCCCGGAAGGGCGAGCGCATGACGTGGCTGGTCGAGGTGGACGGCCGGGCCTGCATCGGGTCGGGCGTCTGCGCCGGGACGGCACCCGGCCACTTCGCCGTCGTCGACGGCACGTCGCGTCCGGTGCGCGACGAGGCCGAACCGGACGACCGGGCCCTCGACGCCGCCGAGTCCTGCCCTGTCGAGGCGATCACCATCCGCGCCAAGGAGACGGGCGAGGTGCTGGCGCCCGAGGTGTGAGGAAGGCGTGACGGCGGTGCCGCGCCCGGCGCGACATCGCCACCGCCGCCGCGCCCCGGAGGGCGGAGGCGAACCTATACCTCCGCCTGATGTTGGCTTGCCCGCCGGAGCGGAATCCTCCGCGGAGGTCCCCGACATCCGGAAGGCGTGAGTGGAGGACGGACGCAGCGGTGACGTCGTGGTCGTCGGCGCCGGATTCGCCGGGCTCGCGGCGGCGCACGAGCTGGCCGGCGCGGGCGCGCGCGTGGCGGTCGCCGAGGCCCGCGACCGGGTCGGCGGCCGGGTGCTGACCCGCCTCCTCCCCGACGGGACGCAGCTGGACCTCGGCGGGCAGTGGGTCGGGCCGAGCCAGCACGAGATGCGCGAGCTGATCGCCGGGTACCGGGTGCCGACCTACCCGACGCCGGAGCACGGCCGGGCCATCGTGGACTACGAGGGCGCGCTGGTCGACGCGCTGCCGAAGGAGGCCATGGCGCTGCGCGGCGAGCTCGACCGCCTCGGCCGCGAGGTGCCGGTCGACGCGCCCTGGACACATCCGCGCGCCCGGTCCTGGGACGGCACGACGCTCGCCTCATGGCTGGCCGCCCGGACGAGCGATCCGGCCGTCGCGCGGGCCGTCGCGCGGCAGACGGCCGGGGGCCTGCTGTCGCTCGACGCCGCCGACGCCTCGCTCCTGGAGACGCTGTTCTACCTGGCGAGCGGTGACGGGCTGGACGTCCTGGTCGGTTTCGCGGGCGGCGCCCAGGCCGAGCGGCTCGTCGGCGGGCCGCAGGAACTCGCGAGCCGGATGGCCGCCGCCCTGCCCGCCGGCACGATCCACTTCGACGCTCCGGTCCGGCGGATCGAGCACGGCCCAGGGGGCGCGGTCGTCCACGCGGGCGGCCTGCGGCTGGAGGCGGCCCACGTGGTCGTCGCGATCCCGCCCGCCCTTGCCGGGCGCATCGAGTACGACCCGCCGCTTCCACCGCAGCGGGACGGCCTCACCCAGCGAATGGCGTCCGGATACGCCCTGAAGACGCACGCGGTGTACCAGGAGCCGTTCTGGAGGGCGCGCGGCCTGTCGGGGATCAGCTTCAGCAGTGCCGGCGTCCTCACCGAGACCGTGGACAACACCCCGCCCGGCGGGCCGAGCGCGGTCCTGACCTCGTTCGCCTACGGCGCGGACGCGCACCTGCTGCGCGCGCTGACGCCCCGGGACCGCCGCCGCGCCGTCCTGGACCGGCTCGGCGAGCTGTTCGGCGACGAGGCGCGCGACCCGGTGGCGTACGTGGAGTTCGACTGGTGCGCCGAGCCGTGGACCCGCGGCTGCTTCTCGGGCCACCTCGCGCCCGGCGGCTGGACCGGGTTCGGTCCGGCCCTCCGCGCGCCCGCCGGCGTCCTGCACTGGGCGGGCACCGAGACGGCCACGCGATGGAACGGCTACTTCGACGGCGCCGTCCAGTCCGGCCGCCGCGCCGCGGCCGAGATCCTCGCCGGCCCGTGAGCTGGCCGCCGCGCTGAATGCTTGATACAAACTACGTATCAACGTCTCAGAGCGGGTGATGCGGTATGACCGACGTCGACGTGAAACCGGGCCGGACCGAGGCGGGCGCCATCCCCGGCCGCGGTTCCCTCATCTGGCGGTACGCGGGGGACTGGCGGGGCGCGTTCAGCGGCCGGGCGATCCTCCTCCTGCAGGTGGCGCACCCGGTCGTCGGAGCCGGGGTCGCCGAGCACTCGGAGTTCCTGGAGGACCGCTGGGGCCGGCTCCTGCGCACCGTCGAGTCGACGATGAACTTCCTCGGCTACCGGGGCGAGGAGCGCGGCCGGCGGGAGGCCGCCCGGCTGCGCGAGATCCACAAGGACATCAAGGGCGTCGACGCGCAGGGCCGCCGCTACCACGCCCTCAACCCCGAGGCCTACCTGTGGGTGCACGCCACCCTGCTGCACGGCATGATCCAGACGCAGCGGCTGTTCGGCACGCCCCTCACACCCGACCGCGAACGCGTCCTGCACGGCGAGTGGGCGCGGCTCGCGCTGGCGCTGGGCATCACCGAACGCCACATCCCCGCGAGCCCCGCGGCGTTCCGTGACTACTTCGACACGATGGTGAACGAGCGGCTGGAGGACAACGCCACCGTGCGGCTGCTCATCGAGCTGGACCGCAGGCCGCTGCCGCCCCCGCCGCGCTGGCCGCTGCCCGACCTCGCCTGGTCCGGCGTCGCCGGACCGCCGACGGTCATGCTGGGCCGGATGGGCGTCGGCTGCCTCCCACCCGTCCTGCGGGAGCGGTTCGGGCTGCGCTGGACGCCCGCCGACGAGCGGCGCTTCCGGCTGTTCGCGCAGGCGATGCGCGCGGGCGACCGGGTGCTGGTCGACCGGCTGCGCTACTCGCCGATGGCGGCGCGCGCCATGCGGCGGGCCCGGCGCGGGCACTAGGGTCGGAGGCATCATGACCGAGCCGACGGAGCGGGCGCCGCTGCACGACCTGCTCGCCGACCCGGAGGTGTCCGGCCCGCAGGTCGACCGGATCCTCGACGCCGCCCTGGAGCTGTACGGGACGTTCGGGCTGCGCCGCACCACCGTCGACGACGTCGCCCGCGCGTCCGGGCTCGGCCGCGCCACCCTCTACCGGCGCTTCCCGACCAAGAACGACCTGGTGACGGGGGTGCTGCTGCGCGAGGCGCGGCGGTTCTTCGCCGAGCTGGACGCCGCCGTCGCGGCCTGCCCGACGGTGGAGGAGCGCCTCGTCGAGGGATTCGTCGCGACGCTGCGGATCAGCCGTGAGCAGCGGCTGGTGAACCGCCTGCTCGTCCTGGAGCCCGACCTGCTCCTCCCGCACGCCACCGGCCGCGCCGGCCCGCTGCTCGCCGCCGCGCGCGGCTACCTGGCCCGCCGGCTCCGCGCCGCGCAGCGGCAGGGTGACGCCGGCGCGTTCGACCCGGAGGTGGTGGCGGAGATCCTCATCCGGCTCACCCACTCCCTCCTGCTCACGCCGGAGGGCCACATCCCGCTGGACGACGACGGCGCTCGGGCCTTCGCCCGCCGCTATCTCACCCCGATGATCCGCTGACCGGTGCCCGCCGCACGGCGGCGGGCACCGCGCCGGAACCGGTCAGGCGTCGTAGCCCATGATCGCCTTGGTCTCGAGGTACTCCTCGAAGCCGAGCGCGCCCCACTCGCGGCCGTTGCCGGACTGGCGGTAGCCGCCGAACGGCGCGTTGAAGTCGGGGCCGGCGCCGTTGAGGTGGACGTTGCCGGTGCGCAGGCGGCGGGCCATCGCCCTGGCGCGGTCGGGGCTGCCGGAGATGTAGCCGGACAGGCCGTAGAGGGTGTCGTTGGCGATGCGCACCGCGTCGTCGTCGTCCTCGTAGCCGATCAGCACGAGCACCGGGCCGAAGATCTCCTCGCGGGCGATCGTCATCTCGTTGGAGACGTGCGAGAACACCGTCGGGCGCACGAAGTAGCCGGTCTCCAGGCCCTCGGGTTTGCCGGGGCCGCCGACCTCCAGCTTGGCGCCCTCGCCGATGCCCTTCTCGATGAGCTGCTGGATCCGGCCGTACTGTGTGGCCGACACGACCGGCCCGATCCGCGTGGTCTCCTCGCGCGGGTCGCCGACCACGATGCCGCGGGCGGCCTCCGCGGCGATGGCGGCGGCCTCCTCCATGCGCGCGGCCGGGACGAGCATCCGGCTGGGGGCGTTGCACGACTGGCCCGAGTTGGTGCACATGTTGCCGACGTCCCGGGTGATGACGGCCTTCAGGTCGGCGTCGTCCAGGATGATGTTGGCGGACTTGCCGCCGAGCTCCTGCGCGACCCGCTTGACGGTCGGGGCCGCGGCCCGGGCCACCTCGATGCCGGCGCGGGTGGATCCGGTGAACGACACCATGTCGACGTCCGGGTGCGCCGACAGCGGCGCGCCGACGCCGAGGCCGTCGCCGTTGACGAGGTTGAACACGCCCGCCGGGACGCCCGCCTCGTCGAGGATCTCGGCGAACAGGATCGCGTTCAGCGGCGCGACCTCCGACGGCTTGAGCACCATCGTGCAGCCGGTGGCGAGGGCGGGGCCGACCTTGCAGGCGATCTGGTTCAGCGGCCAGTTCCACGGGGTGATCAGCCCGCAGACGCCGACCGGCTCGCGGGTGACCAGGGTGCCGCCCATCGGGCGGTCGAACTCGAAGTCGGCCAGCACGGCGCGCGCGGTGCCGAGGTGGCCGAGGCCGGCGACCGCCTGCGCGGCCCGCGCCAGCGAGAGGGGCGCGCCCATCTCCTGGCTGATGATGTCGGCGAGCTCCTCCAGCCGCCGGGTGTAGACGGCGATGACGGAGTCGAGCAGGTCGAGCCGCTCCTGCCTGCTCGTCTGGGAGAACGTCTCGAACGCCTCCTTCGCCGCCGCGACGGCCGCGTCGACGTCCTCGGCGCCGCCCATGGCGATGGAGGTAATGGCCTGTTCCGTGGCCGGGTTGACGACCTCGAGCGTCGTGTCGGTGCGGGGCGCGACCCACCGGCCGCCGATGTAGAACTGCTTGACGTGGTCCATGGGCTTCCTCCGGCAGGGAACGGGCCGTGCTTCGTTGCACGCTCAACATACGAAACCCGTTCGGTCCGGTAAACGCCCGCCCCGGGCGCGCCGCCGAAGCTCACGTGAATCTCTTTCATGTCCGTTACCGGGCGGACGCGTGATCGCGGTCGTCCCGTTACCCGCGCGGCCCACGCTGTGCGGTCATGAGCCCTCGCCGCGATGGTCCCTCCCGCCGCTCCTTCCTCGCCACCGGTGCGGGCGTCGCCGGCGGCGCCGCCGTCGCCTCGCTGCTCCCGCCGTCGGTGCACGCCGCGCTCGCGCAGCCGGTGCGGCCCGGCGGGCTGGAGTCCGTCGAGCACGTCGTGTTCCTGATGCAGGAGAACCGCGCGTTCGACCACTACTTCGGGACGCTGCGCGGCGTGCGCGGCTTCGGCGACCGCAACGCGATCGAGCTGCGCGACGGGCGTCCGGTGTTCGAGCAGCCGGGCCTGCTGCGGCGGGTCAAGCCGTTCCTCGCCCGCGACGCGATCGGGCACGGGCCGTTCACCGACGTCAACTACATCGCGGGCGTCGACCACGGCTGGGACAGCGGCCAGAAGGCGCGCGGCGACGGATGGCACGACGGCTGGATCGCCGCCAAGCTCATGCCGACGATGGTCCACTACGACCGCCGGGACCTGCCGTTCCAGTACGAGCTGGCCGACACGTTCACCGTCTGCGACGCCTACCACTGCTCCGTGTTCGGGCCCACGAACCCGAACAGGACGTACCACTGGACCGGGACGATCGGCTACGAGGCGAACGGCCACCGCGCGGTCGAGAACGACGCCTACGACGAGGCGAACCATCCCGGCTACGCGCAGACGTCCTACGTCGAACGGCTCTCGAAGGCGGGCCGGACGTGGAAGGTCTACCAGGAGTGGGACAACTTCACCGACAACCCGCTGGAGTTCCTCACGACGTTCAAGGGGATCATGCGCAAGGCGCTCGCGGCGGCCGGCTCGTACAAGAGCCTCACGGAGTTCTACGGCGCCGTCGCGGGGGCCGGCGCGGACGACCGGAAGAGCATGCTGGCCGCGTTGGACAAGGGCGTCGCGGCGCTCCCCGCGCCCGAACGCGACCTGTTCGAACGCGCGCTGCGGCGGAGCGAGGGCGGCACGCTCGGCGCGGCGTTCCGCGCCGACGTCGAGGCCGGACGGCTGCCGGAGGTGTCCTACATCGTCGCGCCTGCCGCCGAGTCCGAGCACCCCGGGTCGGGCAGCCCGATCCAGGGCGCGGGCATCACCTACCAGGTCCTGGACGCGATCGCCTCGAACCGGCGGGCGTGGGAGACCACCGCGCTGTTCCTGCTGTTCGACGAGAACGACGGCTACTTCGACCACGTGCCGCCGCCGCTGCCGCCCGCGGACGCCGCGGACGAGCACGCCGACGGCAAGCCGATCGGGCTGGGCTTCCGCGTCCCGATGACCGTCGTCTCGCCGTGGACGGCGGGCGGGTACGTGTGCTCGGAGGTGTTCGACCACACCTCGACGATCCGCTTCCTGGAGCGGTGGCTCGGCGTCCGCGAGCCGAACATCAGCGCATGGCGCAGGACCGTCGCGGGCGACCTGACCTCGGCGTTCGACTTCCGGCACCCGGCCGGCCCGCCGTCGGTGCCCCGGCCCGGGACGCCGCCGAAGTTCTACCTGCGCTGGCCCGCGCTCCCTCCGGTCGTCCAGAAGGACCCCGTTCCGGAGCCGGGGACGCGTCCGGCGCGCGCGCTGCCGTACCGCACCGACGCGTCGGCGCGCCTGGACGGCGGCGCCCTGGTCGTCACCATGACCGAGCGGGGCACGCGCGCCTCGCACCTCGCGCTGTACCCGTACGCGGGCGAGTTCGCGACGCCGCGCCACTACGACGTGGCCGGGCGCGCGGTCGAGCGGGTGGCGCTGAAGGACGGGCGGTACCGCCTCACGCTGACGGGCCCGAACGGGTTCCGGCGCGAGTTCGCGGGCGCGGCCTCCGGCGCGGCGGCCGGGGCGGACGTGACGTCGCGCGCCGCCGGCGGCGCCGGCCGCATCGACATCACCGTCCGGAACCGCGGCACGCGGCCCCTCACGTTCACCTTGAGCGCCCTCGCCTACGGCAAGGCGGCTCGCACGGCGACGGTTGCGGCGGGCAAGAGCGTGACGGTCTCCTGGGCCACCGAGCACGGCTGGTACGACGTGGAGGTCCGCGCGGCCGAGGACGGGGCGTTCCGCCGCCGCCTGATGGGCCACCTGGAGAACGGCCGCCCGTCGGTCTCCGGCTGACCGGCGGGCGGGAGCCGCTCCGCGGGCGCGGGGCGGCTCAGGCCTCCTCGACGACCATGAGGGTGTTGCCCTCGGGGTCGCGGAACCAGAACATCGGCGGCACCGGGCCGCCCATGCGGCTGACCTCGGCGTCGACATCGGCCCCCGCGGCCTTCAGCCGTGCGTGGCAGCCGTCGATGTCGGCGGTCGACAGCGCGATGCCGGTGTCCCGGCCGCCCGCCTCGGTGCCCTCAGGCGGCGGGCAGAGCGCGATCGGCGTCTCGGCGCCCTCCGGGGCGACCTCGATCCAGCGGTAGCCGCCGCCGAACGGCTGGTCGACGCGCTTGCCGAGGCCGAGCGTCCCGCAGTAGAACTCCAGCGCCCGGTCCTGGTCGCGCACCGGAATGATCACGTTCGCGACCTTGCGGACGGCCGCGGTGGTGGTCGTGTCGCCCATGGCGTTTCCCCCTTCTGTGTCGGCCGGTCGGTGTCGATCGGTCCGTCGATGAGGCAGACCAGGGGAGCGCCCGGAACTCATCGCTCCATCGGCACCGGTTCCCGGTGCGGGCGCGAGCATGCGCCGCCGACCAGGGCGCCTTGATGGACTACTTGCCGACATCTGCTCACTCTTGTACGTTACTGGCGCATAAGGCGCACAAACGAGCAATTAGGAGCCTCGGTGTCGTTCGTTCTTGAGGAGATCGCGTCGCAGCCGGGCTGCTGGGAGCGCGCCGCCGAGCTGGCGGACGGGGTGGACGGGCTGCCGGAGCGGGGCGAGCGCGTCGCGGTCGTCGGGTGCGGCACCTCGCTGTTCATCGCCCAGGCGTACGCGGCGCTGCGGGAGGCGTCCGGGGCGGGGGAGAGCGACGCCTTCCCGGCGTCGGAGTTCCCGCACGGGCGCCGCTACGACCGGGTGGTGGCGATCTGCCGCTCCGGCACCACGACGGAGGTCCTGGACCTGCTGCGCGGGACCGACCTGCCGACCACGGCGCTGATCGGGGACCCGCGGACGCCCATCATGGACCTCGCCGGCGCCCGCGTCGTGCTCGACTTCGCCGACGAGCGCTCCGTCGTCCAGACGCGGTTCGCGACGACCGCGCTCGCGCTGCTGCGCGCGCACCTTGGCCTGCTCCCTGCGGACCTGATCGAGCAGTGCCGCGCCGCGGTCGAGGCGCCGCTGCCCGAGGGCGCCGTCGAGCGCGGCCAGTTCACCTTCCTCGGCGCGGGCTGGACGAACGGGATCGCCAACGAGGCGGCGCTGAAGGTCCGCGAGGCCGCCGGCGCGTGGACCGAGTCCTACCCGGCGATGGAGTACCGGCACGGCCCGATCAGCGTCACCGACGAGCACAGCCTGACCTGGTTCTTCGGGACGCCGCCGGAGGGCCTGCCCGAGCAGGTCGCCGCCACCGGGGCGCTGGTCGAGGCGTCGGGCGCGGACGCGATGGCGGACCTGGTGCGGGCCCAGCGGCTCGCGGTGGCGCTGGCCGGGTCCAAGGGCCTGGACCCGGACCGGCCGCGCAACCTGACCCGCTCGATCATCCTGTCCTGATGATCCTCACGGTCACCCTCAATCCCGCCTGGGACGTGACCTACCGGGTCCCCAGGCTGACGCCGCACGGCTCGCACCGCGTCGCGTCGGTGCTGCAGCGCCCCGGCGGCAAGGGCCTGAACGTCGCCCGCGTCCTGCACGCCCTCGGCGAGGAGACGCTGGCGACGGGGCTGGCGGGCGGCGCCACCGGGGCCCTGGTGGCGGGCGCGCTGGAGGTCCCGCACGCCTTCGCGGCCATCGCGGGGGAGACGCGGCGGACCGTCACGGTCGTCGACACCGACGCGACGATCTTCAACGAGCCGGGACCGGACGTCCGCCCGGACGAGTGGGCGGCCTTCCAGGAGTCGTTCGCGGCGCTCGCCGCCCGGGCGTCGGTGGCGGTGCTGTCCGGCAGCCTGCCGCCGGGCCTGCCGGAGGACGCCTACGCCGTCCTGACCCGGCTGGCCCGCGACGCGGGCGCCCGCGTGCTGGTGGACGCGGGCGGGCCCGCGCTGCGCGCCGCCGCCGGCGCACGGCCCGACTTGCTCAAGCCCAACGAGGCGGAGCTGGCCGCGGCGGGCCTCGACGGGGCCGCCCCCGGCGCGGACGGCGCGCTGGTCGTCTCGCGCGGCGCCGGCGGCATGCTCGCCGTCACGCCCGACGGCTGCTTCGAGGCCGTCCCGCACGAGGTCGTCGCCGGCAACCCGACCGGCGCCGGCGACGCCGCGGCGGCGGCGCTCGCCGTGGCGCTGCGCGACCGCGCGCCCTGGCCGGCCGCGCTCGGC
>NZ_JBEPCJ010000036.1:0-95015 GCF_040299565.1 Spirillospora sp. NPDC000708 | reverse complement strand
CCACCAGATACGACAAGCTCTCCGTCCGCTACCAGGCAATCCTTGAGGTCACCGCCATCAACGAATGGCTCCACCTACTTCGAAACACGCCCTAGCGCCCCAGGTCGCCATCAGCCGAACCAACCACCCGCCCAAAGTACGGGACCAGGATCAACTGGCGATGGCGATCATGACGGCCAGTCGCTCCCTATCGGCGGCCAGGGAGTTGGCCATGAGGCTTTTCAGCAGGGACGACGAACCACTCCGGGCGCGGCTTCGAGCGATACCCCGTACCCATGTTCGAATGCCGTCGAAAATGCGCGTGACGTCCGTCTCATCCCTGCGGGACCATGCGTCCCATGGACTCCGTGCGGATCAGACTCATGACACCGGACGACCTGCCCGCCGCCCAGCGCGCCTCCGACGCCGCCTTTCTGGAGGCGGACCGGGTGCACCGGCGCTGGGACGAGCCGGAGCCCGAGCCGCTGGACGAGGCCGCCGCCCGCGCCTGGATCGAGGGGATCGGCCACCACGTCGCGACCGACCCCGGCGGCTGCTGGGTCGCCGAGGCGGGCGGCGGCGAGATCGTCGGCCTCGCGGTCGCGCAGAACCGGGGCGGCGTCTGGTACCTGGCCGTTTTCAGCGTCCTGCCGGGCCTCCAGGGCAAAGGCGTCGGCCGCAGGCTCTTCGACGCCGCCCTGGCGCACGCGGGCGACCGTCCCGGCCTGATCTCCTCGTCGCCGCACCCGGCCGCGACCCGCCGCTACCGCCTCGCGGGTTTCGCACTGCACCCGCTGATGAGCATGACCGGACGCGTCGACCGCAGCGTCCTGCCCGCGATCGACGGCCTCCGCGAAGGACGCCCGGACGACTTCGAATGGATGGACGCGCTCGACGTCACCCTGCGCGGCGGCCCCCACGGCGCCGACCATCCGCACATGCTGGAACGCCGGCGGCTGATCGTCTCGTCCTCCCCCGGCGAGCGGCCCGGCTACGTCTACCTCGACAAGGACGAGGGGAATCCGATCCTGCTGGCCGCCGCGCAGGTCGAGACCGCCGAGCGGCTCCTGTGGGAGGCCCTCGCGCACACCCGGCAGAAGGCCGTCATCAGCCACATCACGGCCGGGAACCCCTGGGCCATCGACATCGGCCTGGCCGCCCGCCTCGACCTCGGCCGGGATGGCTACCTCGCCCTGCGCGGGATTCCCGAACCGGCGCCCTATCTCGCAAGCAGGCATCATCTATGAATGATCAGGGTCCGGGCTGATGCCGGCTCGGCGGGTCTCTTCCACAGCCCGGCGGGCGATGGCCTCGCCGGGCTCGTCGCCCACCTCGGCGAAGCTCTCCACGGCCGCCAGCCCCACCGCGATCGCTTCCTCGAACCGCCGCGCCTTCCGCAGTGCGTTCCCCAGATTGGTCAGGGCCGTGCCTTCGCCGTGCCGGTCGCCGAGCTCGCGGCAGATGGCCAAGTCCTGCTGGTGGGCGGCGATCGCCTCGTCGAAGCGCCCCATCTCGACCAGCGCGCTCCCCAGGTTGCCCAGCACCGTGCCTTCGGCTTGCCGGTCGCCGGTCTCGTGGTAGAAGGCGGCGGCCTGCTGGTGGGCGGTGACCGCCTCGTCGAACCGTCCCGCCTCGACCAGCGCGAGGCCTAGGTCGTTCAGCGCCCCGCCTTCGCCGTGCCGGTCGCCGAGATCGCGGAAGATGTCGGCGGCGTCCTGATGGGCGCTGATCGCCTCCTCGAACCGCCCCACCCCGGCAAGCGCGCTCCCCAGGCTGTTCAGTGCCGTGCCTTCGCCATGCCGGTCGCCGAGCTCGCGGAGGATGCCGGCGGCGTCCTGGTGCGCCGCGACCGCCTCCTCGAACCGCCCCACCTCGACCAGCGCACTCCCCAGGTTGCCCAGCGCCCCACCTTCACTGCGCCGGTCGCCGAGCTCGCGGAAGATATCGGCAGCGTCCTGATGGGCAATGATCGCCTCCTCGAACCGCCCCACCCCGGCCAGCGCGCTCCCCAGATTGTTCAGTCCCCCGCCTTCGCCATGCCGGTCGCCGGTCTCGCGGAAGATGGCCAGGTTCTGCTGGTGGGCGGTGATCGCCTCGTCGAACCGCCGCACCTGGGCCAGCGCGCTCCCCAGGTTGTTGAGCGCCCCGCCTTCGCTGCGCCGGTCGCCGAGCTCGCGATAGATGGCGGCGGCGTCCTGGTGGGCCGTGACCGCCTCCTCGAACCGCCGCACCCCGACCAGTGCGAGCCCCAGGGTGCTCAATGCCCCGCCTTCGCCGTGCCGGTCGCCGGTCCGTGCGGCGGTGTCGCGGGCGAGGGTCGACAGGGTGATCCAGTCGTTGAACAGCCGCCGCCAATCCAGGAAGCGGGCCAAGGCCAGGGCCAGGGTGACGGTGGTCTTGGGGTGGCCGGTGTCGGCGGCGGTGCGTGCGGCCGCGGTCAGATTGGGCAGTTCGGTGTCCAGCCACGCCAGCGCCTGCTCCCGGGTGGCGAACCCGCGGGCGGCCGGGTCGGCGGCGGTCGGGTCCAGATGGGCGTCGGCCGCTCTGGTGGCGGCGAGGTAGTGGTCCAGCAGGCGGTGCAGGGCCTGGTCGCGCTGGTCGGTGTCGGCGTGTTGCAGGCCGAGGGTGGTGGCGTATTGGCGGACGAGGTCGTGCATTCGCCACCGGTCGGGGGCGGTGCCGCGCTCGATCAGGTGCGCACGGGCCAGGTCCTTCAACCTCTTTCGGGTAGTTGGTTCGTCTTGGCCGGTGAGGACGGCGGCCGCGGTGGTGGAGGTGTCGGGGCCGGGGTTGGCGGTCAGCAGCCGGAACAGGTGCCGCTGGTCGGAGGTGAGGGTGCGGTAGGACAGCTCGAACGCGCGCCGCACGCCGTCGCGTCCGTACGCCAGTCCTTCGATGGGCTGGACCTGGTGGAGTTCGCTGGTGAGGGCGATGGGGGTGTGGCCGGGGTCTTCGGCCAGCAGCGCTGCGGCGATCCGCAACGCCAAGGGCAGATACCCGCACGCCTCGGCCAGGGCGGCGGCGCCGACGGGGTCGGCGGGGATGCGGGTGTCGTGGGGGTGGGCGATGCGCAGCGTCTCGTCCAGCATCGCCACCGCGTCGTCGACGTCCAGGACGTTCAGGTCGAGCAGGCGGGCGTCGAGCATGGCCAGGGTGTGGCGGGAGGTGACGATCGCGGCGTTCCTCCCGTCGGTGGGCAGCAGCAGTTCGGCCTGGTGGGGGGTGTTGACGTTGTCGGCGACCACCAGGACCCGGCGGCCGCGGGCGGCGAACTCGGCCAGGATCGACCGGAAGACGCGCGAGCGGTCCTGGGCGTGGGTCGGGATGTGCTCGCCCGGGACGCCGAGGGCGCCGAGCATGCCTTCCAGCACCTGGCCGGGGTCGCGGCGGCGGTCGTCGTCGTAGCCGAACAGGTCGGCGAACAACACGCCGCCCGGAAACCAGCCGCGCCGCAGCGCCGCCCGCGCGGCCTGGACGGCCAGTTCGGTCTTGCCCACTCCCGCCAGGCCGCCGACCGCGGTCACCACGACCGCCCGCGCTCGCTCGGTCCCGGCCCGGTCGGCGGAAGCGGTGGGCGTCAGGGAGTCCAGCAGCCGGTCCAGGTCGCGTTGCCGTCCGGTGAAGGCGGGCGAGCCCGCGGGCAGTCCCGAGGTCGCCAAGGAGACCTGCGGCGGCAGCATGACCGTGATGTCGCGGCCCAGGATGGCCGGGCCGACCACGATCCCACCCGAGATCTCGTTCCGGGTCTGCGGCACCGGCACTCAAGCCTCCGCCGACGCATCGTCGGGCCGATCCCGTGAGGCGCGCCCGGCCGCCTCATCGGAGGGGTCCTCAGCGGGCCGGGGAGAAGCAGGCGAGGGCTGCGCGGCGCCGGGTGCAGGCGTTCCGTGAGAGGTCACGGCGCCGCTGATGTCACGGCCCATCACCAGCGGACCGTAGTTCATCCCGCCGCTGAAGGTGTTGGACACCGCCCCGTCCGCTGACTCGTCCTCCGACTCAGGGCTGCCCGCGGACCCGGACTCGGACTCGGCGCGGGGCGGCGGGGCAGGGGCAGTCGGCGGCGTGGAGGCCGGCGAGCCGGAGGTGACCGGACCGCTGATGTCGCGGCCCATCACGAGCGGGCCTACGTTGGTTCCGCCGCTGAAGGTGTTGCTCGTAGCGGCGGTAGAAGGATGGGGCCGAAGGGGCAGGGCCATCACGAACGCGGCCAGCGCCGCGAACGCGCTGAGCACGCCGGCCAGCCATCCGGCCTGCTCCAGCCCCTGCACCAGCCAGAACACCGCCAGCACCACCGCGGCCACCACCGCGACCGCCACGCCCGCCCACGCCAGCACGCGTCCGCTCATGGCGGCATCATCACCCTTGCCGTCCGGTCAGGACGCGTCCTTGGACACACACGCCCACAAACGGCCACGCCAAAAGCCCGCGCCGGGGTGGCCGGGGGTCGGTCAAGCGGCTACGAATCTGTGCCAGCAGGACCGAGGCCCACCGTTATATGGGCCCAGAAGTTCCTGACCGAAACCCCTGAGTCATCGACGGCGGCTGCCCCCGGCCCCGGCGCCGAGCAGCATGAACTCACCACTTAGCCTGCTGAAACAGGGTCACGCGGCGGCCGATCCGCACACCGCTTCGCTGCCTGTGAACCTCTTTGCATCAATCGATAGAGCTCATCGACCCCGGACCCCTGCTCCTCACGTCACAGGGTCCGTAGCGCACTGGAGTCCGTCATGCTCGCTGCCCGCCTGCACGGGTGGAACACCGCCCCGGCCGTCGAGGAAGTCGCGCCACCGTACCCAGGGGACCAGGAGGTGACCGTCGACATCGAGGCCGCCGCCGTCACGCACCTGGACCTCACCCTGATGTCCGGGACCTTCGCCTACCGCCCCGAACTGCCGTTCATCCCCGGCGCAGCGGGCATCGGCACCGTCAGCGCGGGCGACGACTCGCTGCTCGGACGCCGGGTCCTGGTCCGGGGCGGCGGTATCGGCCTCGAACGGCCGGGTACTTGGGCCGAGCAGGTGACCGCCCCGCTCACCGCAGTACGGACCATCCCCGCCGACGCCGACGCCGCGCTCGCCGCCACCTGCTACTCCCCCATGACCACGGCCTGGGCCGCCGTCGACCCGGTCGGCCACGTCGCCGAGGGCGAACGCGTCCTGATCACCGGCGCCTCCGGCGGCGTCGGCTCGCTGGCCGTCCAGCTCGCCGCCCGGGCCGGCGCCCACGTGATCGCCCTGGTACGCGACGAGAACAAGGCCGCCTCCGTACCCCCGGCCGCCCATGAGGTCCTCATCGGCCGCGGCCCCGAGGCTCTGACCGCGGCGGCTGCCGACGGGGGCATCGACCTGCTTCTCGACACCATCGGCGGCGACACCCTGCCCGCCTTCCTGCCGGCCATGCGCCCGGGCGGACGGGCCGTTCTCATCGGCTACGTCGCCGGCAAGACCCTCACCCTCGACCTGCCTTCCCTTCTGGCCCAGGACATCAGGCTGCTCCCCTTGAACATGGTCCGCCGACCCGTCCCCGACGAGGTCTTCCACGGCCTGCTCACCGACCTGACCGAGCAGCGCCTGACCCTGAACACCACCGCCTACCCCTTCAGCCGCATAGCCCAGGCACTCCAGGCCCGCACCGGCGGCAAGGTGGCAGGCACCGTGGCCATCACCATGTGACGACCCTCAAGCCAGGAGAACGGACACCCCGGGCCGATCAGTGCGCGATATCCACAGACCCGCGGATCGCGCTGACCGGCTATGGAGATCCCCGCCCGCCCGGTGCCTGCGCGAGGCTCATCCCGGGCGGGCGGTGGTTCGGTGCGCCGTCCTCTGGTCCTTGGTGCGGTCGGCCGAAGCCCGCCGCCGCGTCCGGAGGTTCAGATGAGGCGGGACGTCCAGAAGGCGGCGTGGATCGCGTCGAATACGCGGCCGGGCCTGTCGGCGGAACCGATGGTCCGCGCCGGGACGCCGGCCGCGTCCAACTCGGCCTGCAGGGTGCTCCTCGAGGGTTCCCTGCCCAGCGCGACGACCACGGCGTCGGCCTCCACCAGGCTCTCGGCGCCGTCCGACCGGACCCGCACGCCCTTGTCCTCGATCGCGGTGGCCTCGTGGCCGAGCCTCACTTCGGCACCGGCCTTGACGAGGAGTTTGGGCAGTTCCTCGGCGTCGTAGTGGACCTCGTCGCCGCGGATGAGCGAGTCGCCCCTCTCCAGCACGGTCACGCGGGTGCCCTCCAGTTCGGCGACGCGCATCGCGGTCTCGACGCCCTGGAAGCCGCCGCCGACGACGGCGACCGATCGTCCCGCCAGCGCCTCCGCGTGCGCGGTGACGTCGTTCGGGCCGATGACCAGCGCCGTGTCGGAGACCGGGCCGGGGAACGGCCGCTGCGGGGCGCCGGTGGCGAGGACGACCTCGTCGAATCCGTCGGCGAGGGCGGCCGCGTCGGCCGCGGCCCTCCTGATCTCGATGCCGCGCCGTTCCACCTCGTGCACCAGGTGCCGGCGCAGCTCGGCGATGTCGATCTTGAACGTCGAGCCGACGGCGTGGTTGAGGTCGCCGCCGAGCTCCCGCGGCTCGAACAGCACGACCCGGTGGCCCCGGTCGTGCAGGATCGCGGCGGCCCGCAGCCCGGCCGGCCCGCCGCCCGCGACGGCGACGCGCTTGGCGGCGGGCGCCGTCCCGATCGGGAAGCGCCCCTCCTCCACGACGGTCGGGTTGACCGTGCAGCCCACGCTGCGCTGGGCCTCCAGGCCCCGCACCAGGCAGCCGTCGTTGCAGCGGATGCACGGGACGATCTCCAGATGCCGTCCCGTGCGGGCCTTCTCGGGCCACCGGGGGTCGGCGAGCATGGCGCGTCCGACCGAGACGAGGTCGGCGCTGCCCGAGGCGATGATCTCGTCCGCCACCTCCGGGGAGACGAGCGAGCCCGAGGCGATGACCGGGATCGACACGGCGGGCTTGATCTTCTCCCAGCCCCAGCGGTGGAGCTGGCGCGGCATGAACCAGGAACTGGCCTCGTAGTGCTGCAGGGCGTGGTGGCCGCCGGAGGCGTGGACGACGTCGACGCCGTGCTCTTCCAGCAGCCGGCACAGCTCGACGGTCTCCTCGATCGTGATGCCGTCGGGCTCGTAGTCGGTGACCGAGAGCCGGACGCTCAGCGGGAAGTCGCGCGGCACGCGGGCGCGGACGCTGTCGACGATCTCCAGCAGGATGCGGCGGCGGTTCTCCGCGCCGCCGCCGTACTCGTCGGTCCGCTTGTTGGTGTGCGGGGACAGGAAGTTGGTGATCAGGTAGCCGTGCCCGGCGTGGATCTCCACGAGGTCGAAGCGCGCCGCGTGGGCTCGCGCCGCCGCCTCCCCGAAGCTGCGCACCACTCCCCCGATCTCCTCGATCGTCATGGGGGTGGGCCGGATGCCGAACGGCATCTCGGCGACGTCCCAGGAGGAGTCCGACGCCGACTTCATGGGAGCGGTGCCGAGGAAGCGCTGGCGGCCGCTGTGCACGAGCTGCAGGCCGGCGCGGGCGCCGCCGGCCCGGATCTCGTCGGCGAGCCAGCCGAGGCCCGCGACATGGTTCTGGTTGGAGGCGCCGGGCTGCCCGTGGATGGACTTGGCCGCGTCGTCGTCGACGTAGGTGTACTCGACCATGACGAGGCCGGCTCCGCCCTCGCCGAGCGTCCGGTAGTGGTCGATCGTGCGCTGGGTGACGGTCCCGTCGGGGTTGCAGGTGCCGGTCGTGTTGGGCGACTTGACGATGCGGTTGCGCACCTTCAGGGTGCCGATCGTCACGGGCTGGAAGAGGCTGTCGAATGCCATCGGTGCTCGCTTTCCTGGGTGTGTCCGGTAAGTCGGCGGCGGTCCGGTGGGTCAGCGGCGCCGGGCCAGCGTGGCGGTCGCGCAGCCGTCGCAGACGGGGGCGTCGCCGGCCGCGGGCTCGCGGTCCATCTCGAGGACGACGTAGGACTTCGCGCAGCGGTGGCACTCGGCCCGCGTCGCCGCGGCGTCCTCGACCTCCAGGCGCGGATCCGGCCTACCGGAGACCGCGAGCGGGCGCGCCTTGACCGCCAACGCGTAGAGGACGACGCTCAGCACCAGCGCGACGACGGGTGCGCCCTCGGCGAGCAGTGCGGGCACGCCGGGGCCCTCCGCGCAGTAGATGCCGATCCCGGCCGCGACCAGCCAGACGGCCAGCCCCCAGGTGACCCGCGGCAGCCGCAGCGCACGGAACTCCGGCCCGGAAGCGCGGTCCCCCGGCACCAGCGCGTAGTGGGTGACGGCGATGCCGACCCAGCTGACGAGGAACACGCCCTGCCAGGTGAGGGCCCTGTTCAGGTAGCTGAAGACGTCGGTGAGCATCAGCAGGAAGACCACGGCCGTGGTGGCGAGGACCAGGGGGATGCGTCCGAGCCGCCGCCCGGTCAGCCCGGCGATGAGGCGTTCCCAGTTCGAGGACGCCTGGTAGTAGTTCAGGCTGTTGATCCTGGCCTGCGACACGACGATGAGGACGAGCCCGGCGGCACCGAGGGTGGCGATGATCGCCTCGACGACCCCCGTCTCGGCCGCCGGCCGGTCGGGGATGGCGGCGCGGACGAGGAAGATGCCCGCCGCTCCGTTGGCCGCGAACAGCAGGACGTAGAAGACCCAGCCGAAGGTGACGTGCTTGTGGAAGCGGTCGTCCTCGGGCTTGGCGAAGCGGGCGAAGTCCACCGTGGTGGGCATCGTGAGGTAGATGCCCATGTAGAGGATGACGCTCAGCAGCCAGCCCGGCATGGGACGGGCCTCCGGCGGCACGAGGCCCTGGAAGGAGAGCCAGCCGCCGCCGTCGAACCTGACCGCGGCGACGATCACGGCGACGACGATGCCCACGAGGTAGAGGGGCAGCAGGACGCCGTTGAGGCGGGCCATCCACGTCTGCACGCCGCCGAGCATCAGCGGGAGCATGACCAGGGCGACGATCGCGTACCAGACCCGGACGTCCCAGCCCGGGGTGTAGTGCTCGAACGCGACGGCCAGGGTGCTGCTCTCGAACACCGCGTAGTAGGTGGTGTTGGCCGCGACCAGGAGGGCGGTGAGCGAGGCGCCCACGACGCCGAACATCCGCCGCGACAGCAGCGTGCTGTTGAGGCCGCTGCGCCGGGCCCACCCGGCGAGCAGCATGTTGATCAGGCTGTAGACCGCCACCGAGACGCCGATGGCGGTCAGCGCGGCGGAGGTGCCGTAGAGGCCGGCGGCCAGGGCGCCGTAGAACAGCCAGACCATGGCGCTCAGCAGCGACCAGAAGGACATGGTGAGCTGCCAGCGCCCGACTCTGGCGGTGGGCGGGACGGCGTGGCTGGTGTAGTCGTCCGCGCGCTGCTCGGCGACGACGTCGGGGTCGTCGGTGGTGCTCGTCCGCAGCGGCGGGAGGGTGTTCTCCGGGGCCAGCGACATGGTCGCTCCAAGGGCATGAGGGGGTGAGTGGTTCCGGCCATCGGCCGGATGAATGCGTGCCGGATGAATGCGTGCCGGGTAATGCATGTGCGGCCGTGGCCCCCGTCGCAGCCGCCTTACGTTTTCGCTGGTCAGGACCTCAGTGCAGCCGGATCCAGGTCGGTGCCGCCGGCGGGGCGGCCGATGCCGCGGACACCGAACCCGCTGTCGGTCCACACGCACTCGCCGGTCGTCAGCGGGGCCGCGTCGGAGGCGAGGTAGACGAAGGCCCCCGCGTGATCGGCCGGTTCGGGGATGAACCCCTGCGGGATGACCTGCTCCGCGCCGGGCAGGACGGCGTCGATGGGGTCCTGGCCCAGGGCGGCCAGTCCCTGCATGCGGGTCCTGGCCACCCCGACGGCCACGCCGTTCACCCTGATCCGCGGCGCGAACTCCCAGGCGAGCTGGCGGACGATGCCGAGGTCCGCGTGCTTGGTCGAGACGTACAGGACACCGTCGTCGACCGCGCGGTAGCTGGCGATGGAGCAGGAGAAGATCATGTTCCCGCCGGTCTCCAGCAGCGCGGGCAGCGCCGCGCGCGCGCCGAGCAGATACCCCTTGACGTTGATGGCGTAGATCTCGTCGATCGCCGCCTCCAGCCGGTCCAGCGGGATGCCGGCCAGCGGGAGGTTGCCCGCCCCGACGCCGGCGTTGCCGACGAACACGTCGAGGCGGCCGAAGGCGTCCACCGCGTCCCGGACGGCCCGCTGGTTGTCGGCCAGGCTCTCCGCCAGCCCGACCGTGGCGTGCACGTCGTCTCCGAACTCCTCGGCGGTCGCCGTGGCGCCTTCGGCGTCGCGGTCCAGGATCGCGACCTTCGCTCCCGCCTCGACGTAGGCTTCCACCACCGCGCGCCCGATTCCGGCGGCACCGCCGGTGACGAGGGCGACCTTGCCCGCGAGCGCCGGCCCGCCGCTCTGGCGGCCGGGTACGTGACGACTAGGCATGTACAGCTCCTCCGTTGACATCGATGACGGCTCCGGTCAGGAACCCGCTGCCCTCCCCCACCAGGGCCGGGACGAGTGCGGCGATCTCCTCGGGCGCGCCGAGCCGGCCGACGGGGATCCGCGCGGCCAGGTCCTGTTCGGTGAGCCCGGAAGCGGCGGCGTAGTCGAGCAGGTGCTCGGTGCGGACCGTCCCGGGGTTCAGCACGTTCGCGGTCACCCCGGTCCCCGCCGTCTCCACGGCGAGCTGGCGGGTGAAGCCGGCCAGGCCCGCCTTGGCCGCCACGTAGCCGATCGCGTTGCCCGCCTGCGGGGCGGCGGCGACGACGGAGCCGATGTTGAGGATGCGTCCCCAGCCCCGCCGCACCATCCCGTCCAGTACCGCCTGGCACATCAGGAACGGCACGGTGAGGTTCAGCTCGATCTGCCGGTCCCAGTGCTCGCGCGAGGTGTCCGCGGTGGTCGTGGCGTCGACGAAGCCGCCCGCGTTGTTCACGAGGATGTCGACGCGGCCCGCCGCGTCGATGAGCGCGTCGCGGCCGGCCGGGGTCGTCAGGTCGCCCGCGCAGGCGGTGGCGGTGCCCTTCGCGCTCAGGCTCGCGGCCTGCGCCGCGAGGCGGTCGCGGTCCCGGCCGCCGAGGACGACCGCGGCGCCCTCGGCGACGAGCGCGCCGGCGATCGCGGCGCCGATGCCGCGGCCGGCGCCGGTGACGACCGCCACCCGGCCGTCCAGCCGCCCGGTCATCCGGCGGCCCGTACGCGTCCTCCGGGGCGCGCGATGCCCCGGATGCCGAGGCCGCTGTCCGCGGTCACCATCGTGCCGGTCATCACGGCCGACTCGGAGCGGGACGCCAGCAGGGTGAAGATGCCGCTGTAGGCGTCGATGCCGGGGATCTCCTGCAGCGGAAGCGCCTCCTTGGTGCCGTCGAGGACGGAGTCCGTCGCCGCCTGCCCGAGTGAGGCCGCCCCCCGCAGGCGGGTGGGCGCGACGCCGGGCGCGACGCCGTTCACCCGCACGTCCGGAGCGAGCTCGTACGCCAGTTGCCGGACGAGACCCTCGACGGCGTGCTTGGACGCCGTGTAGAGGACGCCGCCGCCGGCGGCGTTGGATCCGGCGAACGATCCGGTGAGGATGACCGAGCCACGCGACTCCACCAGCGCGTCCAGCGCCGCCCGGACGCCCAGGATGGGCGCCAGGACGTTCACGCCGAACAGTTCCTCGAAGCCGGCCTGGAGCCGGTCGCCCGGGATGTCCTCCAGCGGGCGCGCGGCGTCGGTGATCCCGGCGTTGCCGACGAAGACGTCGAGCCGGCCCCAGGTGTCCAGCGCGGTCCGGACCGCCTGGACGTTGCCGGCCCAGGACCGGACGTCGGCGACGAGCGGAACCACGCGGTCTCCCAGCTCGGCCTTGAGCTCGGTGACCTTCTCCGACACGTCCACGGCGACGACGCGCGCCCCTTCGGCGGCGTACCGGGTGACGACGGCCCGGCCGATCCCGGAACCGGCCCCGGTGAGGACCACGACCTGCCCTTCCAGCGAACCCACAGCAGTTCCTCTCACTTCTCGACGAGCCGCCATATATGCATACAGAAGTACATTCAGTTTTGTATGCACATATGGAGCCCCAAAAGGACACGCCCGGTCGGCGGGCGGCCGGTCGGCACCCGGGGGCGCGTCGGCGCCCGAGGGACCGGCGGCCACCGCGGCGACCTCCCTCCTCGAAGGTGCCCACACTTTTGCATACACTTCGAACGCGGAGCAAGGGTCGCAGGAAACCCGCAGGTAAAACTCTCCTCACCTGGCGTTCTCCCACCTCCACCGCCCCCGCATCGCCACTCCGCGGTCGGCCTGCGCTGCGCGGGCGTCGGTGTCGGCGATCCCGGCGGTGAAGGAGGGATCGGCTGCCAGGGTGCCTGGACCTCATCCCTGCTCTCGCCGTGGGATCGGCCGGAACCGGAACCGGCCGTCGGCCGCTTCGACCCGTCCCCAGCCGAAGTGCGCCGGCATGAGGATCGCCCCGTGCCGCGCGGTCCAGTCCAAGAGCCCGTGCCGTGCCGTGGCCGATGCCGCGCGGTCCACGCAGAACCGCGAGCAGGTCAGGGGATGTGCGAACTGGTGCGGGTGGTGGATCAGGTCTCCGGACAGCACGGCGGTCTCCCGGCTCCCTCGTACGATCACGGCCGAGGAGCCGGGGGTGTGGCCCGGCACGGCACGGACCTCGATCCGGTCCCCGATCCGGAAGCCGTCCGCGACCGCGTCCAGGCGCCCGCGCTCGATCAGGGGCAGGACGCTGTCGGCGTACGAGCCGTACAGGAAGCCGGGGTCGCGGCCATGGCCTTCGCGCGCCCAGTCCAACTCGTCCTCCAAGGCCAGGTACCTCGCCTCGGGGAAGGCCGGGATCCAGGACCCGCCGTCCCAGACGGTGTTCCAGCCGACGTGGTCGGCGTGCAGGTGGGTGAGATGGACGGTGCCGACGTCGGTCACGGCGCGGCCGGTTCGCGCCAGCGCGGCGGGCAGCGCGCCGTCCGACCGCCGGTTCCAGCCGGGGCGAGACCGGGCCTTCCCGTCGCCCACGCCCGCGTCGACCAGCACGGTCTCGGCGTCGGTGGTGATCAGGTAGCCGCCGAACGTCAGATCGAGGCTCTGGCCCGGGCCCTGGTCGCCGGTGCCGGGGACCAGCAGGTCGTCGGGCGCGAACCGCATGCTCGGGATGTCCGCCAACCAGGTGATCGTGATCCCGCCGAGGTCCAGGCTCGGCGGGGGCGCCGCCGCGCTCACCGCACCGCACCGTCGCCGACCGCGGCGTCCGCCGTCGCGGGGACCGGGGTCCGGCCTCGGCGCGCCCCGGCGGTCTCCCGCAGCGCCGCCAGGCAGGCGAAGGAGACCACGCACACCAGCACGATGTACCCGGCGATCGACAGTCCGGAGTCGGTGCGGATCAGCAGGGAGCCGGCGATGATCGGCGCCATCCCGGCTCCGAAGACGTTGGAGATCGCGTAGGAGATGTTGACCGCCGAGTACCGCACGTCCGCCGGGAAGAGCTCGGCCAGCAGCGTCGCCAGCGTCCCGTACGCGGCGCTGAACGGGATCGAGACCAGCAGGTAGCCGGCCAGCATCGGGCCGGGCGAGCCGGTGTCGACCAGCAGCAGCCACGGGAACGCGGTCAGCGCCATGCCGACCACCCCGCCGGCGAAGACCGGCTTGCGGCCGATCCGGTCCGACAGCGCCCCGAAGTAGAGCAGGCAGGGCAGCACGACGGCCATCGAGACCAGCGTGAGGCTCAGCATCGTCCCGCGGCTCACCCCGACGTGGTCGGTGCCGTAGCTGAGCCCGAAGACCATGGTGGCGTAGAACATCGTGCCGGGCGCGAACCCGGCGGCGGCGCACAGCAGGATCGGTGCCCACGACCGCTTGGCGGCCTCGACCGCCGGCCGCCGAGTCGTGCCGCGTTCGTGCTTCACCTCGCGGAACTCCGGGCTCTCCTCGACCCGGAGCCGGATGAGGAAGCCGACCGCGACCAGCAGCGCGCTGAGCAGGAACGGCAGCCGCCAGCCCCACTGCTCCATGGCGTCCGCGGGCAGCAGTTGGGTCAGCAGGAACACCAGGTTCGACAGGGCGAGCCCCACCGGGACGCCGACCTGGACCCAGCTCCCGAAGAACCCGCGGCGAGCGGGGTCGGAGTGCTCGACGGCCATCAGCACAGCCCCACCGTACTCGCCGCCGAGCGCGATGCCCTGCGCGAACCGGACCGCCACCAGCAGGATCGGCGCCCAGATGCCGACCTGGGCGTAGGTCGGCAGGAGCCCGATCACGAACGTGCAGGCGCCCATCATGGTCAGCGTGACGACGAGCACGGACTTGCGCCCCCTGCGGTCGCCGAGGTGCCCGAACAGCACGCCGCCGATCGGCCGCGCCACGAACCCGACCACGAACGTCGAGAACGCCAGCAGCGTGCCGACCGCGGGGGCGAAGTCCGGGAAGAACTGCTTGTTGAACACCAGCGCGGCCGCGGTGCTGTAGATGAAGAAGTCGTACCACTCAATGGCGGTGCCGGCGAAGCTCGCCGCGACCGCCCGGTTCCGTGGTCTGGTGTCGGTGCCCACGCGCGTCCTTCCGGTTGACAGCCCTCGGCGCTGTGGCCGAAACCCTAGGTGGACCGGGCATAACGCACTAATAGCATTTGTCCAGGAAGGTATATCGATCTTGATATGCCGCGCCGAGCACCCACCCACGGCCGGACCCGCCACGTCAGGGCCGGGCGCCCGTGATGGCACGTGGCCACGCGTGCGCGGAAGGTGCGCCGCATCAGGTGGATCCGTGGCGGCTGCCCCCCTGCTCGGCGCCGGCCTTGCCGGCATCGGGCGCCGAGCAGAGTGCAGAGCGGTGTGGCCGTCAATGACGGCTCTACGGCCTTCTTATGGCACGCAGATGCCATCGGCGGGAGGAACATAGAGGGTGAGGGGTCGGTGATATCCGAAAGGGCAGCCATGCTGCACGGCATCGACGTGGCCTCTTACAACCCCATGTTCGACGCGGAGGGCCTGGACTTCGTCTTCGTCAAGGCGACCGAGGGACGTTCCTACATCAACCCGCGCCGGGCCGACCAGGCCGCGCGGGCCCGCCACGCCGGCTGCGTGGTCGGCTTTTACCACTTCCTGCACGGCCGCCGGGGACTGCGCCCGGCGCGCATCGCCGCCCAGGCCCGGTACTTCCTCGAGCACTGCGGCGCCGAGGACGGCGACATCCTGGCCCTGGACTGGGAGACCGACCCGAAAGGGCGGCTCGCCACCAGCGGGCAGAAGGATCGGTTCCTGCACGAGGTGAAGAAGCGGCGGCCCGGCCATCGCCTCGTCCTGTACGCCAACCGCGACCTGTGGACCCGCAAGAGCACCGGCCACTACAACGCCGACGGGCTCTGGATCGCCGACTACCGCAAGGCCGGCGACCCGCTCGTCCACGACTGGCTCTTCCACCAGTACACCTCGAAACCTCTGGACAAGAACGTCGCGAAATTCAAGACCCGGGACGCGCTCGAACACTGGGCCTCTTCCGGCTGAGGCGCAGGCTAAGAAGTCTCAACAGAATGCGCAGGCCGAGTGACCCCGCTCACGGGCGGCCTCCAACCGGGCCGAGCCCGGCGAGCAGGCGATCCGCGCACGGCACGGCTTGCGGCGGGTCCCTCAGAAACCGGTAAGGGTGATCTTGCCGATGGCCTTGCCCGACTCCACAATGCGGTGCGCTTCACGGAGGTTGGCGGCGTTGAGGGGGCCGAGGTCGCGGGTGGCGGTGGTGACCAGGACGCCTTGGTCCACGAGCCTGGCGATCTGGGTGAGGATGCGGTGCTGGGCGATCCGGTCGGGCGTCTCGAAGAGGGAGCGGGTGAACATGAACTCCCAGTGGAAGGAGATGCTCTTGGCCTTCAGGACTCCGATCGGCAGCGTGTCGTGGTCGTCGATGGCGACGATGTGCCCGAACGGGTTCACCAGGGCGGCGTAGGCGGGCAGGTTACGGTCGGTGCCCGCGGTGCTGAAGACGTAGTCCAGACCCTGCGGGCCGAGGCCGGCGAGCTGCTCCTCCAGCGGCCTGTGGTGGTCGACGACGTGGTCGGCGCCCATCCGCCGGGCGAACTCGACGGTCTCCGGCCGGGACGCGGTGCCGATCACCGTCAGGCCGGTCAGGGTGCGGGCGAGCTGGGTCACCATGGCGCCGACGCCGCCCGCGGCGGCGGTGACCAGGATGGTTCCGGTCCGCTCGAACGGACGGTGGCGCAGCCCCATCTGCTCGAACAGGCCCTCCCATGCGGTCAGCGAGGTCAGCGGCAGCGCGGCCGCCTCACCGAAGGACAGCGAGGCCGGCTTGCGGGCGGCGATCCGCTCGTCGACGGCGTGATACCGGGCGTTCGCGCCCGGGCGGTCGATCGCCCCGGCGTAGTACACCTCGTCGCCGACCTCGAAGAGCCCGACCCGGTCGCCGACCGCGACGACGGTGCCCGCCGCGTCCCAGCCCAGCACCTTCGGCTCCCCGCCCGGGTCGGTGTTGCGGCGCACCTTGTGATCGACCGGATTGACGGCGACGGCCTCGACCCGCACCAGCAGGTCGTGCGGCCCGGGCTGCGGGACGGGCAGCTCGACGTCCAGCAGACTCTCGTCGTCATCCAGCGGCAGACTCTTGCGGTACGCGACGGCGGGCATCGTGTTCTGGCTCGTGTCCAAGGCTCTTCTCCTGGTTTCCAGGTCCGGTCGGTCTCGAAAGGGGTGCCGGCTGGGGTGCAACTCGGGCCGGCGGGATACACATTCCCGTCCCGCCCAGGTCACACCGCCCTTGAGGACGTCGGTGAAGTGCCCGACCACGATCGCGTCGCGCAGATCCAGGTGCCCGATCGCTGTCAGGACGAGGCGGCCGTACCCGAGGTCTCCGGGCAGGCGAAGGATGTGGAGCCATGGCAGGGCGTCGGCGCCCGGGCCGTGCGAGACGAGAGCCGGATCGCACCCACGAGTACCTTGGAGCACCCGGCTGCGGAAGTTCGGGCCGCCTCGGGCCGCCTCGGGTTTTGTGGGCCGATAGCCTGCACGTGTGCAGAAACCGGTGTCTGGGAGCGACCAGGATGGCTGACGCCGACGACGTTCGCCGGCTGGCACTCGCGCTACCTCACGTGGTCGAGATCGACAGCGACGGCTTCGATTTCCGGGTCGGCGGCAAAGGGTTCGTCTGGTCCTATCCCGAGCGCAGACCGGGTAAGCCGCGCGTCATCCGGACCGACATCGCCGTCCTGTACGTCGGCGACGAGGCAGAGAAGCAGGCGCTGCTGCTCGGTGAGCCGGAACGCTTCTTCACCACACCCGCCTACGACGGAATGCCCCTCGTCATCCTGCGACTGGAGGAAGTGGACCCCGACCGTCTGGAAGAGCTCATCACCGACGCTTGGCGCATGCGTGCGCCGGACACGCTCGTCGGCGACCTGGACGCCGCAGCCGATTAGCCCGGCGCGAAACCAGCACGAGCAGAGCCGGATCGCGGCCGCAGTCAGCCGCCTCCGCTCAGGCAGCGGTGCCTGTCGTTTCGTCGGCTCTTATCGTCCGTGGCTGGCGTCGGTTTGGTGCTGACCAGGGCCGTTATGGCGGCTCTGGTGCGGTGATTCTGCTCTGGGCTTCGGCGATCAGGTTCGCCGCGTGCGGGCCAACAGCGTAGCGGGCTGCCTCGAGGGGCTCAGTGGCCGCGGCGAGCGGGTCGGGATTGGTCGCGCGGTGTAGGGCGAGCCAGATCCACCGGTGCTCGCCGCCGGCGAGTTGGGACCGGCGGGCGCGCAGATGCCCGACGCTGGATCCACGGATCGGCCACATGCCGTCCGCGGTTGCCCGCAGGCGCCCCAGCTCAGCAGCCGGCACCTTCGGAATGCGGGCGATGACCAGCGGAATCGCGGCCGCCACCGGCCCGGCCAACTCCTCCAGTAATGCGTCAGAAACGTCGGCCACAGCACCTCCGGCCGCCATGTACGAGACGACGCAAAAGTCTAGCCACCGACATAGGTGCCGGTTGCCACAACAGATGCCAAAGCAGCCGCTCCACAGCGGCAGCCCTCGGCTTCACCGCAGCCATCACTATTCGAATTGATAGCAAATAGCCATGGAATCCACGAAAACGAATGTATGCATAAGCATGCATAGCCTCGTCACGAAGGCGTTGACCGTGATCGATCCAGGGGGGCGCTCCAGAGAGGCCGGTTAGCTGAATCGTGCGTCGACGGTGGACAGCAAGATCTCAGCATTGACGAGGTGCTGGGTGAAACTGGCGCTCCAGATCAGCCATTGCGGCAGTCCGGACCGCACCCCCGTGAGTCCTCCGCATCGCCGGAAACAATGGCAGGCTCTGTCTCCTTTGAGTTGAACAGCAATGGTGCGCCGATATCGACGTCGCGTCTCTGACGGGCGGCGGCTGGCCAGTTGCGGAAGATTGCCCTGGGCGCGGAGGATTCCTGTCAGCATGTGGGAATGAATCGGTCGTTGTGGCTCCTCGCGGTGACGGGCGGAGCCCTGATCGTTGCCAGCACCGCGTACCTGCTGACGAGCGGTTTCTCCCTCGGCGACGCGGGCAAGGTGTCCAGCGCCATGGGCGCGGCGGCGGGCGTGGTGTCGCTCGCCGTGACCTTGGCGTCGCTGAGACTCTCGCGGCGAGGGCAGAGGGATCCGGCCGAGGCGCTCGACATGCTGGCGAGCCTGGTCCGCGAGCAGTGGACGGCGGAGCTGGCGAGGTCCAGGCGGGACGTCAGGGAGCCGCTGGCCGTCCCGCTGCTGGTGCGCGGTTCTCATGAGGAGACCCTGCGGGAGGCCGACCCCGCGGCGCTCGGCGACCTTTCGGATATCGGTCAGATCTTCCAACGCCGGGTGCCGCCGCGTTTCGTCATCACCGGGCCGGCGGGATCCGGCAAGACGACGGCCGCGGCCCTGTTGCTGCTCGATCTCCTGGAGCGCCGCGAGCGGTCCGGGCCGGTCCCGGTACTGGTCTCCATGGCGGCCTGGGACCCCGCTCGACGGCCGTTCGAGGACTGGCTGGCCGAGCAGATCTCCCGCACGTACGCCCTCTCCCCCGAAGCCGCCCGCGAGCTCGTCGGCAGGCGGAAGGTCATCCCGATCCTGGACGGGTTCGACGAGTTGCCCGCGCAGAAGGCCGGCCAGGCCCTGCGCCGGATGAACGCGGGGCTGCACGGGGACGACCCGCTGGTCATCACCGCGCGGGAGGACGCTCTGGACCGGGCCGCCCGCAGCAGGCAGGGCGAGGTCCTCCAGCACGCCACCGTCCTCCGGCTGGAGCCGGTCGGCTCTGCGCGGCTCGTCCGCTATCTGGAGGGTGTCCTCCCGCAGGAGCACTACCCCGGCTGGGACCGGTGGCGCGAGCGGCTTCTCGGCGAGCCCGGCGGCGCGCTCGAGCGGGCGCTGAGCCGGCCGGGGAACGTCGACCTCGTCCGCCGGGCGTACCTGGACGCTCGGCGTCCGCTGCCCGACCTCGGCTCCCTGACCGAGCAGGAGATCATCGAGCGGTTGCTCTCCGACTGGATCGACCGGCTGTACCCGCGCGCGGGGCGGGGGCGGTCGTGGCTGAGCACGGTCGCCCGGGAATGGCAGGGCGGGTTCGTCTGGTGGCGCCTCTACCAGCTCGTGCCGCGCTGGGCACTGGTCGTGTCGGTAGGCGTCCTCCATCTGTTCTTCTACGGCGTTTCGCTGGCGGCCTGCTTCGGCACGAAGGCCGCGACCGGCGATCTCGTCTCGGGCGTGGCGTCGCTGGAGTGGCTGGCCCTGCTGGTCGCCGCGGGCTTCTGGGACGAGTTCGCCGACGTCAGAGGTGCCACGCCGGAGACCACCGAGCCGCTCGCGCAGCTGCGCCGCGAGGTTCGGGTTCGAGGCGCCGCCGCAGTCGTCATCGGCGTCGCCGTCGGACTCGGGACCGGATTGTGGGGGCCGGACGCCGGCGTCCGAGGGGGCGTGTTCCTGGGGGTCGTGACGGCCTTCTTCGTGATGCTGGCATCGTCCGTCGGGATCTACGCGGTGAGCGTCGCGATCCTCGCCGGCGGAGCGGACCTGCCGTGGTGGCCGCTGGCGGTTCTGGAAAGGGCTCGGCGTCTGGATGTGATGCGTGCGGTCGGCGGCGCCTACAGGTTCCGGCGGCGACCGGTTCAGGACCTTTTCGCCGCGACCGCGCCCGAGCAGCGCAGGGATACGGGGTTCGAGGGCCCGCCGGACGAAACCACGGCCCCCTCGGACGGGTCCGCCCGAGCCGGGGCCACCGCGACACGGCCGGAAGGCACCGCCTCCGCAGGGAGGGAGCATCCGGGTGCGCCGCCGGGACAGTCAGGACCGGCTACGGGAACGCCTGACCGCCCGGTTCCCGACTTAACGCAACAGCCTTCGGCCGGGCCAGCGCAAGAGGCACCGCGCGTAGGGGAACGTCCCGGCCACCGGGCCGACGAGACCGGGACGCCGCCGGTTCCACCACCGCCCCGGGACGGTGACCGTCCGGTGTCCCGGTGCGAGCGCCTCGACGTGTTCGCGCGCGAGGCCGTCCTGCGTGAGGTGCTCGTCCTGCCGGAGATGCTGCGCCGTGTCGACCAGCGCGACCCCGTCGCCTCCCGGGCGAGGCTGCGGACACTGGCCGCGTCGCTGCTCGACCACGACCCGCTCGCCGTGGAGGCACCCGCCCGCGATCGCGGGCAGCGGTTCGACGAGGCGCTCGATGCCTTCGAGAAGGCGGCGGCCCTGCCGTTCCTCAGCCGGTTCGTCACCGCCTACATCATCACCGCGGGGGCGGCGGGCACCGCGTTGGCCGGGTTGTTCGTGGCTCAGCAGTGGTGGCCTTGGGCACCCGACGCGACCTTCGCAGCGTCCGTGGTGCTGCTTCTCTCCGTGTTCCTATGGCTGTCGTTCCGCAGGAACGCGGCGCAGCGCCGGGCGCTGCGGTCGCGCGATCCGGCCGAATGGCTCCAGTTGGACGAGCTGCCGCACCTGAGGCTCGTGCTGGACCGCACCTACAGGGACTGGATCCGGGCCATGGCCCGGGACGGCCTGCTGCCGATGCTGACCGACCGGCTCGGCGAGGAGCCGCCGGCGTACACGACCGAGCTGCACGGCCTGGAACTCGAACCGCTCAGCGGAACCGACGACCGCGACGACCATTTCGTCGAAACCGACGCCAGCCGCCGCGTCTCCCTGCTCATCGAGGAGCTGAGCAGCGCCAGCGTCGGCCTGAGCGGCGCTCGCGGCGCGGGCAAGAGCACGGTCCTGCGGCACCTGTGCGACCCGGAGCGGCATCCGGACAACGACCTGCGGCTCCTCGTCCACGCTCCGACCGCCTACGACTCCCGCGAGTTCCTGACGCACCTGTTCATCCGCGTATGCGAGCGGGTCGTCGGGAGCCAGGGTCCTCGGCCCGCACCTGTCCGGCGGCTCCGGATGCTCGCGATGCGCGTGCTCCCCTGGGTCTGCGCCGGCGCGGGACTCGTACTGATCGTCGGGACGCTCTACCGAGGACGGATCCGCGCGCTGGCGGACCGTCTGCCGGACGGTGCGCGGACATATGCGCTCGCAGGTGGCGGCCTGCTGATCCTGGCGGGCCTGGCGGTCGCGCTGCTCGTGAACCGCCGGCCGCGGTTGCGGAGCATGACGCGGGCGCAGGTCGTCGCGCACGCCCACCTGCGGCGGCTGCGCTACCAGCAGGCGGTGACGCGGACGGCGGTCGGCGAGGCGGCGATCCCGGGAGGGAAGATCGGCGGGCAGCTCACGGTGCAGCAGACCGAGCAGGCCCAGAGCCTGCCCGGCCTGGTCGCCGGGTTCCAGGAGCTGCTCACGATGGTCGGCACCGAGCGGCGCGCCGGCCGCAACAAGGTCGTCATCGGGGTGGACGAGCTCGACAAGATCGCCACGGCGGGCGAGGCGGAGCAGTTCCTCAACGACCTCAAGGTGATCTTCGGGGTGCCCGGCTGCTACTTCCTGGTGACCGTCTCGGAGGACGCCCTGGCCGCGTTCGGACGGCGCAGCCTGTCGGTCCGCGACACCTTCGACAGCGCCTTCGACACGGTCGTGGAGATCCCGCCGCTGCGGGGACGGGAGGCTCTGGACCTGCTGAGCCGGCGCGGCGTCCCGCTCCCGGTGCCGTACGTGTGGCTCTGCCATGTCATGACCGCGGGGCTGGCCCGCGACCTCGTCCGGTCGGTGCGCGGGCTCGCCGCCGTGTCGGCCGAGTGGCGCGAGGAGCCGTCACCGGACGGGCGTACGGCCGGGCCCCGGCAGGAACTGGAGCACCTGGCCCGCCGGATGATCGCCGAGGACGTCGCGGCGGTCATGGAGGCGCAGCTGCGCGGGGCGGCCGCTGACGCCGAGGGGACGGTCGCCCTGCTGGAATGGCTGGCCGCCTGTGCCGACCTCCCCATCACCGCGGCCGGCATCGAGACGGGCATCGCCGCGATGCCGGCGGGCGAGCTGAGCTTCGCCGCGCGGAACTTCGCCGTGCAGACGAGGACGTACCTGGCGATCACCGCGATCCTCGTCCGGCTGTTCGTCGAGCACCCGAAGAAGACGGCGGAGTGGCTGCGCGACCTCGCCGAGCAGCCGCGGGACCAGCATCCGCTCGATCGGCTCGCCGAGATCAGAGGGCTTCTCGCGAACCATTCGCACCTGGCCTGGCACGCGGTTCTCAGGCTCCGCCGCGAAGTCGCATGGCCGGTCCCGCAACCGCCCCTCGACCTGGCCGCCGCTCCGCCGCCGGAGTGAGCCGGAACCGGCGAAGGCCGGTGGTCGTACGAGCCGGCGCCGTCACGGGTCCCGAACGGATCGAGGGGTGGTGATCGCCCTGAGGCTGACCCGGCCGGTCCGCGTGCGCTCCGGCAGCGCGGCGATGCGCACACCCATGCGCTGCGGTTCCCCGTGCCATGCGGCGGATCTCGCGTAGCCGGCGGGCAGTATCTTGGCGCCGTGGATTACCTGGTTGAACTCCGGCGTGAGCTCGATGCCTTTGGTGCGGCGCTGGATGGTGATCTGTCGGCTCCGGTCGAGCACTGCGGCGGTTGGAGTTTGGCGGATCTGGCCGTGCACATGGGGGCGGGGAACCTCTGGGTCGTCGCGGCCGTGCGGGACGGGCACAGCGACGGCTATGACGAAGGCGCCGCACCCCGTGACCGGGCTGGTCTCAAGGCTTGGTACGCCGCGACGGCGGATGCTCTCGTGCAGGCGCTGTCGGTCGATCCATCGACCGAGGCGTGGACGTTCTTTCCGCCGCACACGGTGGGGTTCTGGCGCCGGCGCCGCAGCCAGGAGACGCTGATGCACCGGTGGGACGCCGAGCACGCGCTCGGCTCGACGAAGCCGATGGACGCGCTGCTCGCCGCCGACGGGGTCGCCGAGGTCTTCGACACGATGGCGCCCCGCATGATCTCCAGGGGGGCCGCCACCCATCCCGAGCAGGCCGTACGGATCACCGCCACCGACTCCGGCCGCTGCTGGACCTACGGGGCCGGCGAGCCGGTCGCGGAGGTCTCGGGAACCGCCGAGGACCTGCTGCTGATGCTGTGGGGGCGCAAGCCTCGGGATACCGGATCGGTGACCTGGGACGGGGACCGTGAGGCCGGGGCGCGTGTGCTGGCCGGGCCGCTGGTCCCCTGAACTCGCGCTTCCCTGGCCGGTTACGCGGTCTCCCCGGCGGAACGCCCTGCTGATCGGGTTCCACCGCCGGCAGCCGTGCGACAACCGGTTCGGTGAGCGGACCCGCAGGCGGCGAATCCTCGCCGCCGTCGTCAACGTGCTCATGCTCGCGGTGGTCGTTGTCGCCGCCTCCACGGCGCAGGCTTCGTCGCGCCCCCTGAACGTCCCCTCCAAGGCGGCTGCGACGCCCCCGGCGATGTCATGCGCGCAAGCCGCGCGGCTGGATCTGACCGGTGTTCAGGGCGCACCGGCGAACATCGCCTCGGCGACCATCGTCGCCGCCGCCGACAACCCCCTCGGCAAGTGGGAGGCCTGCGAAGTCAAGGGAGTCATCGCGCCGCAGATCCAGTTCGATCTGCTGCTGCCCACCCAGACGTGGGCAGGGCGCTACCTGCAGACCGGCTGCGGCGGCTTCTGCGGCAACTCCCGCTTGGATGCCCAGGCGACTTACGGCTGCACCGCGCTCATCAACGGAACGTTCGCGGTGGCCTGGGACAACGAGGGCCACTATGGAACCAGCATGACCGACGGGCTCTTCGGCGCCGACCCGCAACTGCGGGTCGACTTCGGCTACCGATCCCAGCACCTGACGTCCATCGTGGCCAAGGAGATCGTCAGACGGTTCTACGGCCGGCCCGCGTCGCACTCGTACTTCACGGGCTGTTCGGAGGGCGGTGACCAGGCCATGACCGAGGCACAGCGCTATCCCGAGGACTTCGACGGCATCGTCGCCGGCGCCCCCGCGTCGAACATGACCGCGCTCGCCGTCTGGGACCAGGGCTGGAACGCCAAGGCCATGCTGGACGCCAACGGCGACTCGCCCCTCACCCAGAACGACCTCAAGTCGCTGCATGCGGCCGTGGTCAGCGCTTGTGACGCCCAGGACGGCACCCGAGACGGGCTGATCAGCGACTCGCTGGACTGCTCCTTCGATCCGACGAGCATCGCCTGCCCGGCGGGCGGCAGCGGCTCGTCCGGCTTCTGCCTCAACCCCGCTCCTCGAGTCGGTACGCAAGATCTACGGTGGGGCGCGGGACGGCAAGAACCGGCTGATGTACCCGGGGGCCCAGCCCCGCGGTTCGGAGGGCAACTGGGCAGGCTGGCTCGTTCCCTTCGCCCAGGGCGTGCCGTCGAACCAGGAGGGCTTCGCCGTCAACACGTTGCGCTGGCTCGCCTATCCCGATGCAAGGCCGTCGATGACGCTGAAGGACGTCCAGTTCACCGAGGCGAACTTCCGGGAGATCATGGGCCGCGTCTCGGGAATCTACGACTCCACCGACCCGGACCTGAGCGCGTTCCGGCAGCACGGCGGCAAGCTGATCATGTGGCATGGTGAGGCCGACCCGGCGGTGCCGCCGGCCGGCACCATCGCGTACTACCAGGCGGTCACCGAGCGCATGGGCGGGTCGGCCCGCACCCAGGAGTTCGCCCGGCTGTTCATGCTGCCGGGCGTGGCCCACTGCAGCGGCGGCGAGGGGCCGGGCAAGTTCAACGGACTCGGTCGACACCACGGGGGGACCGGTCGATCAGGCGTCGAGCTACACGGCGCGGCGCCGTCCGTCGGCGAACCAGACCATCAGCTGGCTGGGCTCCTTTCGCTCGGGCTATGAGAAGACCTGCGGCTGGAGCAACAGCAAGTGGGTCTGCCGGAAGGGCAAGGCCTAGAAGCCCTGTGGCACGGACGCGCTGAACATACCGGGCAGAGTCAGATGATCTAGGAATGAGGGAGGGCCTCCGGGGTCCGGTGCGGATCGCGAAATCCACACCAGACCCCAGGAGGCCGTCCGCGTTGCCGAGCGTCCCCCCCGACGCCGCCGGTCATCCCGCCAGAAGCCCGGACGAACCAACTCGATCACCCGTAGCCTCCCGGCATGGGGAGAATCCTGGTCGGCACCGCCTCGTGGACGGACAAGACGCTGCTCTCCTCCGGCTGGTACCCGCCGGAGGCCAAGACCGCCGAGGACCGGCTGCGCTACTACGCCTCCCAGTTCCCGCTGGTCGAAGTGGACGCCACCTACTACGCGCCCCCGGCGGAGCGGACCGTCCGCCTCTGGGCCGAGCGCACGCCGCCCGGTTTCGTCTTCAACGTCAAGGCGTTCTCGCTTCTCACCGGTCATCCGACCCGTCCCGGCTCCCTCTACAAGAACCTCCGCGACAAAGTCCCGAACAAACGCAACGTCTATCTGAAGGACGTTCCGGAAGAGGTGGAGAACGAGGTCTGGGACCGTTTCCTCAGCACCCTCGAACCGCTCCACGAGACGGGCAAACTCGGCCTGCTCCTCTTCCAGTTCCCGGTCTGGTTCCCGCCGGGCGAACGCAACCGCAAGCACATCCTCCGCGCCCGGGACCGCTGCGCGCCCATGCCGATCTGCGTCGAGTTCCGCAACGCCGCCTGGATGGACGACGAGCACCGCGACGCGACGCTCGCCTTCATGTCCGAGCACCGCATCCCCTATGTGGGCGTGGACATGCCGCAGGGCCACCGGTCCTCGATGCCGCCGATCCTCGCGGCGACCGGAGACGCGGCCGTCGTCCGTTTCCACGGCCACAGCGAACGCTGGGACTCCTCCGACGTGCGCGAACGTTTCGGCTACCTCTACAGCGAAGCCGAGATGCGCTCATGGGTCCCCCGGATTCGCGACCTGGCCGACGACGTCGAAACGACCTACGTCGTCTTCAACAACTGCTGCGCCGACCATTCCCAACGCAACGCCGCCCGCTTCGCCGACCTTCTCCCCACCTGAGCCGGACGCCGCTCAACCCGTGGGAAGGCCCACCTGGTCGCGTTCGAGCGCGGCGCGCAGGTCGGCCATGACCCCCGCGACCGCCGCCCCCGCCTCACCATCGAGCGCCCCCGCGAGCAGTTCGGCCAGCCCTTCGGTGAAGGTCGCCTCCGCCGCGTCGGCGAGCCGCGCGCCGTCGCCGGTCAGCTCCACCAGCGACGACCGGCGGTCCGCGGGGTTCGGCCGCCGGGCGACCCATCCCCGCCTCTCCAGGCGGTCGATGATCTTACTGCTCGCCCCGATGCCGATGGCGAACTCCGCCGCGACGTCCGCCACCCGGGCCGCCGGGCGGTCGCGCAGGAAGCGCAGGGCCTCGTACTGCGAGGTGACGATGCCGTGCCGGTCGCGGAGCCGGTCGTTCAGGGCGTTGTAGAGGCGCGTCTCGCACCGGACGAGGTCGGAGAAGAACCCCGGCAGGTCGGCGGCGCCCTTTGACTTAGATGCCACGGCATATACTGTAGCGGCATCTACTCGTCATGGGAGGCGACATGAGCAGGCAACAGCGGGCGGAACTCGACGCGGCGCTGCGGCGGCCCCGTTCAGAGGGCCCGCGGACGGTGGAGGCGATCCGCGCCGGATTCCGCGCGATGATGGCGCAGCTGATCGTCCCGGACGGGATCCGCACCCGGCCGGCGCCGCTCGGAGACCGTCCCGCAGTGCTCGTCGAGCCCGCCGGGGGCGCGGAGCCGGGGGCCACGATCCTGTACTTCCACGGCGGCGGGTTCGTGTTCGGCTCGCCCGAAACCGCGATGCCGCTGACCGCGAACCTCGTCGTCCGCACCGGGTTCCGGGCCTACTCCCTGGACTACCGGCTCGCCCCCGAGCACCCGTTCCCCGCGGCGATCGACGACGCGGTGAGCGCCTACCGCGCCCTGCTCGACGGCGGCGCCGACCCCGCCGCCATCGCGTTCGCCGGGGACTCCGCGGGCGGCGGCCTCACCGTCACCGCCTGCCTCGCCGCCCGCGACGCGGGCCTGCCCGTGCCCGCCGCGATCGTCGCGTTCTCCCCCGGCCTCGACATGACCCGGACCGGCGAGAGCGTGGCCGCCAAGGAGTCCGCCGACCCGTTCTTCACCCGCGAGTCACTGGAGCACACCGGCTCCATGTACCTGGCAGGACGCGACCCGAACCACCCGCTCCTCAGCCCCGCCACCCTCGCCGACCTGACCGGCTTCCCCCCGATGCTCCTGCAGGTCGGCACCAACGAAGTGCTGCTGGACGACTCCACCCGCCTCGCCGCCCGCGCCAGGGCCGCCGGAGTCGACGTCATCCTCGACGTCACCGCCGACGTTCCCCACGTGTTCCAGGCGTACACCGGTGCCCTGGACGAGGCCGACGAGGCCCTGGACCGCGCCGCCCTCTTCCTCACCCAGCACACCCGCCCCCGAACCACCACCCCCTGACACCCCGGCTCCGAGGATCATCTTCTTCACCTTCGGGACAGGGCCGAGAATTGTACGGCGCTGTGGACCGGCGCGGCGGCGGTCGGCCGCCGCCGCTCCGGCGTTGCTTCGGCGTTCAGTGCTCGATCCACGGCGATTTGTCGTAACCGCTGTCGATGTGGTGGACGGTCCTGCTGCTGTTGGATCCCACCACGATTCTCCACCGGGCGACGGTACCTTGGACGATCACCGGGTACATGTCCGGCCTGTCATTGTTGTTCCAGGCCGCGACGGCCTGTGCGCACGCCCCGAAGAGCTCGGCGAAATACGCCTCCATCTTCTGCGGAGTCGGTTTGGCGCCCAGTTCCTGCTTGCAGTGCTTCATGCACGCCAGGTCGGTCGCGAACGACGGCGTCGAGAACGCACGGGGCATCCTCGTGCCGTTGATCGTCACCCAGCCGTACGCGGTGCACTGGTGCGGAAGTTTGATCTCCAGGCTGGTCCCCTTGGCGATCGCTGCCCAGCCGTCGACCAACTCACCCGTGACGGCGAGACGGTCCCATTGGAGCACCTCCTCGGCCGGGCTTCCGGACGGGCACTTGCTGAGAAAGTGGGTTCGCAGATCGGGCCACCGGGCCACCAGTTTGACCTGGTCGGCGGCGTTGAGGGCGAGCAGTGCGCGGAAGCCGGGCCAACCGAGATCATTCAGCAGCATGGCGAGGTATTTGACCGTCACCTTGGAGCGCAACTCCGCGAACACCGGCGGCTGCAGGCTGTCCCACAGTTCTTTGAGCGTGATGTAGCCCTCCTGGCAGAACGCGATGAGCGGCCACATCTCCGAGGTGATGAGGTCTTTGTCCGCAGCGAAGTCGGCGAAGCCGAACGGCAGCCGTCTGCAGCGCACTTCGAGCATGTCGCCTGTGCACAGATCGATCACGCTCCGGGTGTCGCCGAGCAGCTTTCCGCAACCGTGGACGAGCGGCTGCAGTATGCCTCCGACTTCGGGTTCCGATGGCAGCTCGGCGATGCGCTTCTGGACCAGAATGATCAGATCAGCGCACTTCAGGTACTCCTTTTCCTGCTGCCCGCGCAGCTGGCCGATATAGGCCTCCACCTCCTCGCAATTCTGCAGCAACAGGACGCATTGGGCTGCCGTCTTCTGGTAGGCCTGGCCGAACCCCTGCCAGGTCCCCGACTGCGAAATGAATTGGTCGAGCAGATAAGCGTACGTCTGCCCGGGCCGGGTTCCGGCGAATCCCTCTCGGGCCGGGGCGCTGTTCAGCAGCTCTCGGTAGTCGTCCGTTCCGAGGCCGATCTCGATGCCCTCCGTCTCGGCGAGCGCCTCGTCGCACACGGCCGTGACCTGGAGTTTCAGCTGCTCGACACAGCCGGAGACGACGGCCTTGAGCTTGTCCCTCAGACCCTTCCATCGCGACGTGAGCTTCGAGGCGCGCGTGCTCTCGCCCCGCAGGACCAGCTTCGCGACCTTGTCTTCGGACAACTCCGTGGTGACGATGAAGTGGAACGCCTGCCAGAGCGGATCTATGTTCGGCACGGCCATGGAGACCTCCCTCGCTGCCGGGGGCGGTCAGAGGGCCGGTGCGGCGGCGGCTCCGTTGGACGTGCCGCCGGGCGTCGGTTCGTCCGAGGGCAGGGGAAGCGGCGTGGTGCTGACCGCGGCATGGTCGATCTGGTTAACGACCTGGGGGATCGGGAAGAGCCGCTGGTAGAGGCCGACGGCGGCGGCGTCCCCCTTCTGGACGAGCTGCAGGGCCAGCCGCAGCCTCTCGTTCTCGGCCTCCTGCCGGTCGTTGTCCAGCTGGCGGGCGCGCACCGCCTGCTCCTGCAGCCCCGTGGAGTAGGCGTCCAGCGCGTCGCCCTCGCCGAGGAACGAGTCGACCACGACGCCGTCGGTGCGCAGCACCTGCTGGCCGACGCCGACGATGATGCCGGAAACGGTGTGCTCGCGGCCGTCCGGCGTGGTGTAGGCCGAGGTCAGCGTGGTGTCGATCTGGAACGGGCCGTTCTCGTCGGCGCCCGCCGGCCGGACGATCTCGGGCCGCGCCCTGCCCTCGTGGTCGGTGATGCCGCGCAGCGCGTCCAGGACCTGCTTGCGGACGGCGGGAACGGACGCGGGCTCGACGCAGTCCGCCAGCAGCCGGTCCAGATCGGTCAGCGCCACCTCGTCGCGGGACTCGGCGTGCCCGTTGAAGAACGCCACCCGCACGTCCACCAGGTGCAGCAGCGTGACGTACTCCTGGTTCATCTGCCGGAACACGAAGTTGAGGGTGCGGCTCGTGTTGACGTTCTCCAGCGCCCGATCGACCGCCTGCTCCTCGCCCTGCTCCAGCTTGACGTCCAGGCTGGTGTCGATCTGCACGTCCCGTTTGGCCGAGGCGCGGGCGGTGTTCTGGCTGACCGCGTTGCTGATGTTCTTGGTCAGCTCCTCGCGGGCGCTGTTGGAACTGCCCGACACCCCGCCCGACACCTTGGCGCTGGCGCTGCCCCAGCCCCAGTTGGCCTGGCCCTGCGCCTCCGCCTCGGCCCGGTACTCGAAGGTCTTGCCGGCGTTGGCCTGGTTGGACTGCTCGGAGCTGACCGTCCGGCCGAACTCGCTCTCGGTCTCGTCGGTGACCGAGTCCAGGATGGAGGAGGTCTTCTGCAGGCTCTCGGTGGAGCGCTTGTACGTGCTGATACGGATGCTGGTCCGCTCCCCCGGCAGCAGCGAGAACGTCTTGATCGTGCGCCCGCCCCCGTAGCGGGCGGGCAGCGAGGTCAGCCGGTAGTGCTCCACCAGCACCAGGCCCGGCCGGCAGTGCGCCGGGGCGGGGACGAACCGGTAGGTGAAGGCGCCGGCCATGTCGCGCAGCACCACCAGCCGGCCGCCGGCGGTGAGCTCCTGGACGACGGTCGTCTCGTCCAGTCCCGCCACCGCGAGCGCCATCCCGGCCCGGGTCGCCTCATCGGACGCGGCCGGGACGTTCGGGAACACCGCGGGATCGAAGTACCCAGTGGCCTTCGCCGTCCGCCACGCCTCGGAGATCCGCTGCCGCGTCAGCGCGATCGGCGGCAGCCGGGTACCGATCGTCTCCAAGCCGGTGTCGGGGTCCTCGTATCCGTGCAGGTAGATCAGCGGGGTCTTGTTCTCCGGCCGCTGCCGGTCCTGCTCCGTCAGCCACGTGAACGCCAGCGGCTGGTCGCTCAGCCTGAAGTAGAGCTTGCGCCCGCCGAGCGCCTGGGCCACCGGCTGCCCGAAGTCGACCGGCACCACCACGTCCTTGACCGCGACGCTGCCGCGGTAGTTCAGCCGGAACGTCAGGGACGTGCCCGGCGCCGTGTCCTGCCACGACACGGCGCCGTTGCTGGAGACCTCCTGCTTCAGACTGATGACCCACGGCTGCAGGTCGCCGTCGTTGGCGCGCCCGAGCTGCAGCCGCTGCCCGGTCTCGTCGTAGATGTCGCAGGTCAGCTCCAGATCCGGGTCGGACAGGAGGTAGACCCAGCAGACCACCTCGGCATTGTGGTCGACGGTCGGGGACAGCCAGTAGCTGATCCCCTTGTAGCGCAGCCAGGCGGCGTCGTCGACCGGCAGGTCGATCATGTGCTGCCCCCGATAGCTGGTCGCCCCGGGCAGGTCCTGCGGTGCAGCGGTCGGTTCCACGGTTCCCATGGGATGTCCTCCACGACGAGTGCGATCGCCCCACCATCGACCATCACTGCAAATCGGGATATCCAGGGAAATACCTACCTTTAACCGACAAACAGAGCGAGACTCCCGCATACGTGTTAGCCAGGGGTAGACCGACGTCGGCTACACGCCGCGCGGGGAGGCGCCGGGGCACGGCATCCCGACCCGGCCGCTGGAGAGACCGGACGGACAGAACGTTCACGAAGCTGCGAGTGCCGCCAGGCGAGATGAACGCCCGCCATGAGGTCGTCTTCCGCCAAGAACTCGAACACCGCGGGCCCATTGCCGCCTCCACAGCGGCGACGGCACCTTACCGGCCGACCGGGGAACGTCCATGCCGGACGGGGTGGTGGCGGCGGTCCCTTCTTGGATTGACGTCGGCTGGTCTAGGGCTTTGTGCGGATGTGCGAGCAGGCGCGCTGAGCGTGATCGCCGGTGTGCCCGTTCGGGCACACCGGCGGTTCGCGGGATCCGTTAGCGGTGCTGTGGGGCCGCCCGGTCAGCCCAGCAGGAACGTGGTCAGGGCGTCGCGGCCGGTGTGGCCGGGTTCGCGGTTCTGAATGGAGTGGGCGGCGCCCTTGACGATCACGAAGCGGGTGCCGGCGGGGCTGACGGCGCGTTCCTGTTCGGCCCATTCCAGCGGGGTGCTGAGGTCGTGGTCGCCGGTGAGGATCAGCGTGGGCAGGTCGGGCAGCCGGCCGGCGGGGTCGGAGGTCGGGGGCTCGGCCGGCCAGCGCAGGCAGGTCTGGACGCTGCTCTGCGCGAGCGCGACCGCCGGTGTGTACGGCCAGGTCGCCGATGCGGGCAGGGTGCGCGCGGTGCGGTCGAGGAACGGGCGGCGCAGCCGAGGCGGGGTGGCCGAGGTGCCCCACGGGAAGCGCAGGTCCTGGCAGAGGGTGGCCGCGTGCAGGCCCGCGCTCAGCTGGCTCGCGGGCGTGCCGTCGGCCGGGGTGAGCACGGCCTCGATGGCGTCCAGCCGGCGGGTGTCGCCGGCGACGGCCTGGTGCATCGCGCCGATGATGTCGCCTGGCAGGCCGCTGCCGGGGATCGGGTCCGGGTCGCGGTAGGTCGGGTCGAGGAACTCGTAGCCCACGACGTCGCCGAACAGGGCCAGCCCGCCGGCCGGGGTGCGCCGCCGGACGAGCGTGGCGAGGTCCTGCGCCGGGTCGAAACCGCAGGCGGGCGCGGCCTTGCAGGCGTCCCGGAGCACCCGGGGCTGGGCGGTGAGCCCGACCAGGTTCAGGTCTCCGGCGACCGTCCAGTGGTGCGGGACGACCGAGTCCATGACCAGCCGGGACACGTGCCGGGGATGGGCGATGGCGTACCGGGCGGCGGTGAAGGAGCCGTACGACACGCCGTCCACGGCCATGGTGTCCACGCCGAGCGCGCGCCGGACGTCCTCGAAGTCGCCTACGCTCTGGTCGGTGCCGTAGAAGCGCGCCCGGTCGCCGAGCAGGCGGCTGCACTCGTCCACCGCGTCGGGGGTGGCCGGGGCGCTGTCGGAGCCGCTGACCTGAGCCTGCATCTTCGGGCAGTCGATGGCGCCGAGTGGGCCGGTGCCGCGCTGGTCGAGCATGACGAGGCGGTACTGCGCGAACACCTCGGGCATCCGCCCGGCGATGCGCCGGAGGAGGGCGACGCCTTCCTGGCCGGGGCCGCCGGTGAGGAACAGCAGCGTGCCCTTGGGCTTGGCCGGGCCGTCGGCGGCGCCGACTTGGAGGTCGAGGGTGCCGGGCGTGCGGCCGGAATGGTCGAGCGGGACGGTCAGCGTCCAGCAGGTGAAGCCGGGTTGCACGGCGCCGTCGTCGTCGTGACACGGGTGCGGGGCGTGAAGCCCTCGGGCGGTGGCGGACGGGGCGTGGAGCCCTCGGACGGCGGCGTGCGCGCCGGGCGCCACCGCCGCGACGGCGAGGCCGCAGGCAAAGGCGGCGAGGGTACGGCGGACATTTCTCATCGCGAACTCCCACGCGAGGGGAAGGACCGGCACCCATGCCCCCGAGGAAGGATGCCGGCCGCTGCTCTGCCGGGTGACGGAACGCGCCCACCCTAGGAGCGGCCCCGAGGCGGCGGCCGGGTCCGCGCGGCGAACGGGAGCGGGGGCGGGGTGAACGGGAGCGGCGGTCAGGTCGGCAGGCCGAGCGCGGCCCGCACCTGGTCCCGGTAGGCGCGGCCGGAGATGAGGGTGTTGCCGGAGCACAGGGTCAGCAGCATCTCCCCGTGGCCGAGGATCTCCAGCTCGCGTATCCGGTCGATCCGGACGATGACCGAGCGGTGGATCCGGAGGAACTCCGCGGAGCCGAGCCGCTCGTGCAGCTTGGCCAGGGTGCCGCGGACCAGGTGCGAGCGGGTGCCGGCGTGGATGCGCAGGTACCCGTCCTCGGCCCGGACGTAGTCGATCGAGTCCAGGTCCAGCAGCCGGATCCGCCCGCCCATCTCGACGGGCAGCCGGTTCAGCGCCGGGGCGGCGGTCCGCCGGGCCAGCCGGTCGCGGACGCGGTCGAGCGCCAGGTCGAGCCGGTCCCGGCCGTACGGCTTGAGCAGGTAGTCGACCGCGTCGACCTCGAAGGCGCGGACGGCGTGGTGGCTGAAGGCCGTCACGAACACGACGGCCGGGTCATGCCGGCCCCAGATGGCGTCGAGGATGCCGAACCCGTCGCCCTCGGGGAGCTGGATATCGAGGAAGACCAGGTCGGGCCGGTGCCGCTGGAGGGCGGCGATCGCCGTTGCAGGCGAGCCGCACCCGGCGAGCAGATGGACGTCCTCGTGGGCGGCCAGCATGCGCTGGAGCCGCCGCCGGGCCGGGGGCTCGTCGTCGACGATCAGAGTTTTGATCATGTCCGCGCCGTCCGCAGCGGCAGCCGGACGGTCGCGGCGACACCACCGCCCGGCTGCGGCTCGACGCTGAACCTGTGCTCCGCGCCGTACATCTGGACGAGCCGGGCGCGGGCGTTGGCCAGCCCGATCCCCGTGCGCGGCCGGCCGGGCGGCAGCCCGACACCGTCGTCCGCGACGACCAGCCGCAGCCAGGATCCCTCCGGCCGGGCCGTGATGGTCACCGTGCCCGGCGCGTCGCGCGGGGAGATCCCGTGCCGGACCGCGTTCTCCACCAGCGGCTGGAGCAGCAGCGGCGGGACCAGCGCGTCCAGCGCTCCGGGGTGGAGCCGCCAGTCCACCGCGAGCCGGTCCTCGAACCGGGCCTGCTCGATGTCCACGTAGGCGGACAGGACCTCCAGATCCTCGCGCAACGGCACCTCCAGCGAACCGTCATGCTCCAATGACCGCCGCAGCAGGGCGCTCAGCCGCACGACCATCTCCTCCGCGCGCTGCGGGTCGTCATGGACGAACGAGGCGATGGTGTTCATCGCGTTGAACAGGAAGTGCGGCCGCACCTGCGCCCGCAGCGCCTGCAGCTCGGACCGGGTCACCTGCTCGCGTGCCCGCGCCAGCTGCTCACGCCGCCGCCTGTGCTGGACGAAGTAGTAGACCCCGTGGGCCACTCCGACCCACTCGAAGTACATCGCCAGATAAGCCCCGAGATTGCGAAGGTACTCATCGCCGAACCCCTGCGCGGGAGGCAGCCAGTGCAGCACCGGATCGAACAGGAACATCCGTCCGCTGAGCCAGCAGAGCGCGACCAGGTAGCCAGCCAGATGGACCAGGACCGCGCGCACCATGTGGGGACGCCTGACCGGGAACCACATGGTGAGCAGGTACACGCTGATGTTCACCGGGAGCCACGTCAGCGAGGACGCCATGGTCTGCGCGAGACCCAGCCCGACGCTGTGCGCCCCGTCCGCGTAGTCCTTCCACCACCCCAGCGCGTCCACCAGCGCGAGCAGCGATACGACCGCGGTCCAGATGCCGAACACGCGTCGATCCACGCCCGTACCGTAACGACCCCCACCCACCGCCGCCAGGCCACTATCGGCCGTGCCTCCGGCAGCGCTCGTCCACCTCGATCCGCCCGGGCCGACACGGAGCCGAGTCGAGAAACGGTGCACTCGGCATCGGTCCTCCGGCCCGAGAGTGGGCGGCGGGGCGTTCCAGGCGTTTCCGTGGCGGCGTAATGAGCGACGGTCAGGTGCTGGTGCAGCCGCACATCATGCCGGGACGATCCCGACCGGTCCGCGAGGGTCGCCGGACGCTCGCTCCCGCCAATGCCGACCGTTGGCCTGCTGGAGGGCGCATCATCTCAAGGAGGTCAGGACCGTTGCCCGGTCAGGAACGCGGTCGCGACCTTGGCCGTCTGCTCGGCGCTCCAGTGGCCGGGGATCGCACCCATCAGGCGTTCGGCGTGCTCGGGTTCGGTGCGGGCGTAGGCTGCCGCGATCTCTGCCAGTGCCATGCGGCGGTGCCCCCTGCCGGAGATCGACTCGGCGACCCGTTCGGCCCGTTCAGGGTCGATGAGCGCCCACCCGGCTGCGACCTCCGCCAGTGGCCAACGCCGCTGCCAGCGTCCCAGCGCCCGCGCCAGCCCCTCGGTCTCTTCCAGCAGCCGCACTGCGCGCTCGCGATCGGATTCGGTGCACCCGGCGGCGACCCTGGCCAGGGCGATCCGGTGGCCTGGAGCGCGGACGATGCCACGAGCCAGCCGCTCGGCACGCTCGGGGGCGATCGCGGCCCACAGCACGGCGATCCGCACCAGCAGCGGCCCCTGATGCTTGCCGTCGACCTGGCCGGACGTCACGGTCTCGGCCTGCTCCAGCAGCCGCTCGGCCCGGTCCGGGCACGCCCCGGCCACGTTCAGCAGCGCCTCAGCCTGCGCCCGAGGCAGGTCGATGTCGTGCGCGAGCCGCTCGGCGTGTTCGGGATCGAGTACCGCCATCACCCCGGCGATGGCCGCCAACGCCGCACGCTGCCCGTCGGGTCCATCGAAGGGTGAGGGACCGAGGTCCTCCTCGAACAGGCTGCGGTGGTGGCGGACGACCGCCACGGCCTCGTTCAGCAGGCGTTCTGCATCGCGGCGGTCCCTCGTCGTGTACGCCCGCGCGATCTCGGCCAGCGCGCACGCCCGCCGTCCCGCCACCCTGGCCTTCGCGGCGCGCTTTTCGGCCTCCACGAGCAGCCGGTCGGCGCGCCCGGGATCGATTCGCCACCAGACGGCGGCCAGACGGGGCAGTTCCGGCGGTGCGTGCTCACTCGCGTCCAGATACCGCGCTCTGTCCTCGGCCCCGCTCAACAGCCGCCGCGCCGCCCGCTCCCCTCTGCTCGACCGTGTGGTCCCCTCGCCCCCGTTGCCGTCACGGTCGTGCTCGCCTCTGGTAATGGATCGGGGCACCACGCGCTGGCCGACGGCCCGCGGGATCAGGCGGGCCGCGACGGCCTCCGCGCTGGCGGGGCGGGCGGCCGGGTCCTTGGCCAGCAACTCCTGTGCGATCTGCTCCAGGTCGGCCGGGACATCCGGGCGTAGCTGACGAAGCGGAGGCGGGTCGGCGTTCAGATGCCGCGCCATCAGCACCGCAGGCGACTCACCGATGAAAGGCGGGCACCCTGTGAGCAGCGCGTACAGCACACAGCCCAAACTGTAGAGGTCGGCGCGCTGGTCGATGTCGCCGCTCCGCCACTGCTCCGGCGACATGAACAGCGGGGTGCCGACCAGCCGTCCATGCAGCGTCTGCGACGTCGGAGCGTCGTGCCATCGCGCGATTCCGAAGTCGCAGATCTTCACCCGGCCCCCGGCCAGCGCCATCAGGTTGGCAGGCTTGAGGTCACGGTGCACCACCCCGGCTCCGTGCGCCGCCGCCAGCGCCTCGACCACCTGCATGGTCACCGAGCGAACCCGCTCCACAGGCAATCCCCCGGCGGATCGGGCCAACTCCGCCGCCACGCTCTCCCCGTGCAGCAACTCCATCACCAGGTACCACTGCCCGCCGTACTCCCCGAAATCATCGACCCTGGTGATCCCCGGATGCGTCAGCCGCACGGCGATCCTGGCCTCCTGCTTGAACTTGCTGAGCCACACCGGCCCGGCCTCGGCCACGTCCCGCCCCAGGAACTTGATCGCCACTTCCTGGTCTCTCAGCAGGTCGGTGGCCCGCCAAACCTCTCCGAACCCGCCACGCCCCAGCACGCCGACCAGCCGATACCGCCCCGCAACCTCGTCGCCGACCAGCACCGCGCTCCGCCCGTCTCCACGACTCCAGACACCGCCATTCTGACGTCCCCAGCCTGGAACCAGTCCCGAAACAGCGATCAGGCATGCCGGCCCGACCGCCGCGTCAGGTCACCTACGGCCTGCACCCGAGATGGGTCCGGGCTCTCGAATCGAGGTGACCGCCGCCAATCTGGTGGTGGCCACGAGCACTCTTGTGGGCTGGACAACAAGCGGCTCCCTTTACATTGTAGATTTCGAACGCCGGTCTGCGCCGGGCGGTCGTCCGGTACGACCCTGCGGAATAGGGCTGGCATGGAGATGGCAGGCCCCGGACGGGCTTGGCGTCCGGGCCCTGCCACTCGCCGTACCGGATCACCTGCGGGTCAGCAGTTGCCCTGCACTGCCTTGCCGGTGAAGCGGTCGTTGAGGAACTTGGTGACGTCCTGGGCGGCGTTCCAGTCGGTGGACAGGTGCTCGGCGGCGTAGCCGGCGTTCCAGGTGGTGTTGATGCCGGCCTTGCAGTAGGCCGCGCGCGTGTCGTTCTCGGTCTCCTGCGGGATGATCTCCTCGAGCGCTCCGCGGTACTGGAAGACGGGGAAGCCGATCTCGTACTTGGCGCCCGACCCCGCCGGGCCGATGCCGACGCCGAGCTTCTGCCGGTCGACGATGTCGCCCCAGGTCGTGCCGTCCGGCCCCTTCAGCGCGTAGAGCTGGTCCAGGGAGAGCTTGCCGGTGGTGAAGTTCTCGACCTTCGCGCCCAGGAACGAGGCCAGCGTGCCCATCAGGCAGTTGCTCTCGGCCGTCTTGACGGCCTGGCGGCCCTGGTCGTTCATCAGCTCGTCGAAGGGCATCTCGGGATACTGGGCGTTCAGCCCGACGAGGGCGTCGGCCAGGAAGCCGGCGAACAGGCTCCCGTTCAGCGCCTTGGCCGTGACTCTCAGGTCGCCGGGGACGCCGCCCGCCGCCGCCCCGACGACGTTCAACTCAGGAGCGTAGGACTTGGCCAGCTGCGCGCCCCAGAGAGAGGCGGCGCCGCCCTCGGAGTAACCGGAGATGCCGACCTTGCCGTCGTCCTTCAGGCTGCCGCCGGGGATCTGGCGGGACGCGCGCACGACGTCGAGGAGGGCGTGGCCCGCGTCGGCTCCGTTGACGTAGGGGTGGACCTTCCCCGCGATGTAGCCGAGACCGTCGGTGGCGGCGACGGCGTCGCCCGCCTTGAGGAACGTGGCGATGTTGTCGCCCTCGTACATGTCCTGGTACTGGCCGGTGAGCTGCTTGGAGAAGGCGCACTGCGGCCCCGACCCGAGCGTCCCGGGGTTGAACGCGACGGTGGGCCGCGAGCCGCCCTGGGACCACGCGTCGGTGGGCACCGCCACCGTCCCGGTCACCGCCACCTTGGCGCCCTTGGCGTCGGTCGAGACGTAGCGGATCTTCCAGGCCTTGTAGCCGGGCGGGTTGGAGACGCCCGGGAGCTGGACCTGGCGGCAGCCGAGCAGGTCCCCCGGATCGCCCTGGACGTTGCCGTCCGCGGCGTAGATGTCGTTGTCAGAGGAGAGACAGGCGAACGGTGCGGCCGAGGCCGGCTGGCTCGCGATCACGGGTGCCGCCAGCGCGGCTCCCAGTGACGCGGCGGTGAGCATGGAGCGGTATCGCATCGGCGCCTCCCGAGGCAGGGGGTGGACAAGAAGCTGGTGCACCTTGCCAGGCCCGATGCCGCTCCCGACATGAAGTCGAAGACGAAGACGCGCGCGGTGATTGGCAGCCGGGCCACAACGAGACGGCATTCTTGGAGGCCCGTGGCGCCGCGTCACTGCACATGCGCGAGCCCGAGCATCAAGATGCGCGCCGGTACGGAACCGCGTTCGCACCTATGAGTCTGTGCGGTCAGCTTCCAGCAGCCTGCTGGAGACCCTGGGCGATCGCGTCGAGGACGGGTTCGGCCGTCGCGGTCGTCCCGGTCACGGCGAAGTGGCTCATCGGCTGCCAGCCCGCCGTGCAGTAGCCGGGGGCCCAGGGACGCACGCCGGACAGGGGGCCGCCGGCGACGCCGCCCCACGCCACGAAGTCGCGGACGAAGCCGTGGGCGCCCTGCGGCGAGATCAGGTAGCCGGGCAGCGCGCTGTTCCAGGCATAGGGATCGGACAAGGTGGCGGACGGGTAGCCGAGCTCGGCCACGAACACCTTCTTGCCGAAGGTGCTCCGCAGGGAGGTGGTGGCGGCGAGCAGGCGGCCGACGTGGGGCCACAGGTGGGTCCGTAGCCAGGTGATGCGGTCGTCCTCCGCCATGGAGATGAAGCCGTAGAAGTCCATCTCGCCGATGGCCGGGTCGACCGCGTCCGGCGGGCTGTAGGTCCAGCCGCCGGACCGGGTGACCAGGCTCCGGATCGCGACGCCGGCCACCCCGAACTCGACCTCCTTCCCGAGGTCCCACGTGTTGACCTGGGCTCCGGTCAGCAGGTTCTGCGCGGCGACCGGGGCTCCGTAGCGCCGGAGGACCGGAACCATCCGGTCGATTGCCAGGGATGTCCTGGTCGAAGCCATGCTGCGCGTCGCCCGACTGCGCCTGCCGGCGGGTCGCGATGCCGGCGTAGACCTCGGTGGCGCCGTGTGCTTCGAAGAGGCGCTGGACGTCGGTGACGGTGCTCGCGGTCCGTACGCCGTCGGTGAGGGAGACGCTGCCGAGCACCTTCTCGGTGAAGGGGCTGACCGACAGTGCCGTCAGGAAGGGCTGCTCGCGGATGCCGGGCCGGCCGCGGCGCGGGCGGCCGTGAGCGGGACGGCCGCGGCGATCCCGGCGGCGGCCGAGGCCAGGAGGAAGCCGCGGCGGTCCCAGGGACTCTCAGTGCTCGATGTTTCTCATTCGCTGAGCCGAGGGAACTCAGCGGAGAGCGTGCTGCGGATCTCCACAGCACGCTAGTGAGTGGTGAAGCCGCCAATGAAGCCGCCTGTTCCGGCCACGCCGGTTCCGCCCGGCCAGTACGGGTCGGGACGCGCCGGCTCGGACGGCGGGCTGCACGGCATCGGTCGCCCGCCACGCTTGGCGGCGTCCCGAAGCCTCGTGCGCTCGTCGTCGTACGGGCTGAGCCCCGCGACGTGGCCGCGGAGGTGCCGTCCGTCGGGGTCGGCGGCGTCGTACCGATCCCACTGGCCGGTTCGGTACAGGAAGAGTGCCAGGTCGCGGTGATCGTTGGGCACAGGCACCAGGCCGCTCTCGGCGACGACCCGAACGGCGACGTCTACGCCGTCCACAGCCATCGCGCAGAGTCGGTTGCCGGCGGCGCCGGGGCCGATCGCGCGGAGGGCGGCGAGAGCGTGCTCGCGGGCGTTGTGGGGGATGGGGTCGTGTGCGGTGGCGGGGTGCGGATGTGCGTCCAACTCCAGCATCCGGACGAGCCCGTCGAAGCCCGGGTCACTGTCCCCCCGGGCGATGTAGTCCCGCAGGCGGTGTCCGTCCGGATCGGCGGCCGCGAGTCGCTCCCATTGCCGGGTGAGCATCAGGAACAGCGGCACCAGGTCCGGGTCGGTGGGGAGGTAGCCGGCGTCGGTCACGGCCGCGACGGCGTCGTTGTCGGCGTCCTCCATCGCGGCCTCACACAGGATCTCCCGTGCCGGGCCCTCGTCGAGGGCTCGCAGGGCCCGGCGGCAGGCCGCGTCGGCGGGTGTGCCGGGCCGTTCCTCCGTCACCGTCAGCATCTGATGGATCAGCCAGCCCGGCGGGAAGTCCGCGAGGAGGTCGAAGCGGCCGTGCAACGCCGCGAGCACCGCTGAGTAGGAGGTCCCGCCGCCCGACTCGGCGCCGGGTGGCCGAGGGACATGTGGATTGCTGAGCAGCAGGGACAGCAGCGGCGTCGGTGTGCCGTCGTCGCTCCACAATTCTGGTCGCTGCCCGAGGATCAGTTCGCCGCGGAAGGTCCTGCAGTTCACCCAGAAGTCGAACGCCCGGGAGAAGACGTTCTCCAGCGCGTCCAGGACGTGTGGTTCGTCGGTCTCGGCCACGATGGCGGCGCACCGGTCGCGAAGGGCGGGGTCGTCCGCGCGGAGGGCCAGGTCGAGCAGCAGTTCGGCCTCTGCTGCCGTGCCGAGGCCCAGGCCGGTGACCAGCCGGATCCGCGGGACGCGGGGGCAGTCGGGGTCGGGGCCGAAGAGGAAACGCTCGGCTGTCTCGGGAAGGTGTATCCGGTCCCCGGCTCGGGAATCTGACCGCCTGACGCCGGTTCCCGAGACTCGCGATACGCCCGCGGAGCCGTCTGCCACCTTCGTCCATTCAGAGAGGTGGCGGTCGGTGCCGTGAGGCCCGAATGGGGCGGTGATTCGCTCCCGGAGCAGCCACCAGATGACCTCCCGGCGCTCGGGCTCGCCGTCCCAGAGCGCCTCGATCCGCGCTGCCGCTCTCCGCCTGGCTCCGGGGTCGCGTGCGGAGAACGCCACGGCGAGCAGCGCGTCCGGGGCGGCCCCGGTGTCCCAAGGCGGTGGTGCGGCGGACGCCGGGCGCAGGAATGGCAGGGCCAGTCGCCCCAGTGGCCGATGGGCCTTGAGTGCCAGTGCGCGTGCCAAACCCATGCTTCGATGATGCCCGGGGAAGTGACAGAAGACGAGAAGTTAAAAACCCGCCGCGTGGTCTACTCGTAGTCTGCGGTGCCGTTCAGTTCGGTCAACAGGCCATCGGGCGCAGTTCGTAGAGTTCTCCCAACCATCGGTGGGCCTTCGGTGTCCCAGATCCGGTAGCCACCACCTGGCGCTCCCCGAGCACTTACCGTCTCCTATTCATTGACCGCCTCTGAGCCCTCGGAAGGGCGGTGGAGGCGTCCTACTTCCCCCGTCCTGCTCGATATGCCACAGCATCCATGCGTGCCCGTCAGAACCTGTGGTGTGCCAAGGCCCGCTCATCGGCCGTCCGGCCGGCACCTGCTGGACGAGGGGACACGGTAGGGCGGTCCCCGACAGGTTGTGGCGCAGCAGCGCGGCCACTTCCCACTCGTACTCGGCGTCGCGACGCCTCAGGCCGCTCTGCCATCGCGGTCACGATCTGCCGCGAGGACCTGCACGAACCGGTGCGCCCTGCACAGCGTCTCCCGCTCTGCTCGGTCACGCGGTAGAACCTACTGGAAGCCTCCCAGGAAAGGTCGGTGCATGGAGCCGCTGAAGCCCGACGATCCGCGCAGCATCGGCACCTATCAGCTCAAGGCTCGTCTCGGCGCCGGCGGCATGGGCCAGGTCTATTACGCCCACTCGCGGGGAGGACGGCCGGTCGCCGTGAAACTCATCCGCTCCGATCTGGCCGCTGATCCGGGCTTCCGGCGACGGTTCACCGCGGAGGTCGAAGCCACTCGCCGCGTCGGCGGATTCTTCACCGCCCATGTGGTGGACGCCGACCCGGACGCGGACCCGCCCTGGGTCGTCACCGCCTACATCGCGGGGCCATCGTTGGGAGCGGCGGTCGAGGAGAAGGGGCCATTGCCCGTCGAGGCGGTCCTCACCCTCGGAGCCGGGCTCGCCGAAGGGCTGGCCGCGGTGCACCGGGAGAACCTCGTACACCGCGACCTCAAACCGGCCAACATCCTGCTCGCCGATGACGGGCCGCGCATCATCGACTTCGGCATCGCCCGGGCACTCGAGGGCACGACACTGACGGAAAAGGGTGCGATCATCGGCACCCCCGCCTTCATGTCACCCGAACAGGCAATGGGCCACGCCGTCGAGGCACCCAGCGACATCTTCTCTCTCGGATCGGTTCTCGCCTTCGCCGCGACCGGTCACCCGCCTTTCGGAACCGGGCCGCACGCCGCGATCCTTTACCGCATCATCCACGAAGATCCCGACTTGGTGCACGTCCCCACCCCACTTCTGCCACTCATCCAGCAGTGCCTGGCCAAGGACCCCGCCGAACGCCCGACCCTCGGCGCACTGCTCGACCTCCTGGACACCACGACCCGATCAACCGCTCCAGGCCGAGCCGCCCCACCGGAAGCCACCACTCCTCTCCGCTCGCGCGCGCAGAGCGAGGTCGCTTCCACTCGGAAGACTTCCGGGTCGCCGACGGCTCGAATGCCGCCGGCCATCTCCTTCCAGCCACCGCCCGCGAACTACCCCAAAGAAGCCGCCATCGGCGCGGCGGCTTGTATCGTCCCGCCGCTGATCACCTGGTACTTATGGGGTCCCCCGGCCGGCTTCTTCACCTTTCTACTCGCCGGCTTTTTCTGTATTCTCGCCTTCGTTGGACTGATCTGGGGCGCCCGAATGGAACTCGTCATCACCTCGGACGGCATTGAGACGGTGCTGCATAGGAGAGGGCGGGAGGACACGGTCGAGATCTATCCCTGGGATTCGATCCAGCGGCTCACTGTCAAGAATCCGCCGGATCGAACCGGCTTTTTTCTCACGGTGTGGAGCGGAGGCGGCGCCGGGGAACCTCAGGAAGGGAAGGTGCTGTGTCGGCTTGATGGGCCGGGCATGCCCCGCGACAAGATCTACGAGGCGATCGCCGGCCATAACCCGTCCGTTGTGGACCCGAAGGATTGGTGACGCGAACGGTGACCCGGCCGGCGCCGGAACATCCGAACTCGCTGAAGCACCCATACCTGCTGCACCGACCAGCGGCGGCGGACCCGACGATCTCAAGACCAGCCTCCTCGTACATGTTCGCCGCTGTGGTCTTGAGTCCGCAGGAGCCGCTGACCGTAAGCCCGCGCTCACCTGTCATCGCGGTCACCGACCCGGCTTCGATCCGTCGGCCAGCTGGACCGGCGTTGTCAGAGGCGCGGTGAAGTATGTGCCGGGACCGGCATGGCGGACAAAGGAGCGATCGCGGTGGCTGTGACGAACCAGAAGGTGCTCGAACACGCACTCCTCACCGAGATGTACGACGACGGGTACTACCCCGATCACCTCGTCGACAAGGGCAAAGCGATCTTGCTGAGTCTGTGCGAGCGGATCGAGGCCGACCAGCCCGCCGACCTGACCGCGCTCTACACACTGACGCACGCCGCGACGGAGGAGTTCAACGCCCTGCAGACGGAGTTCGAGGCGGCCGGCAGCGAGATCGAGACGGTCGCACGCGACGCGATCGGCGAAGATTTCTGGTTCGTGGCCACCGCCTACGGCTTCGACAAGGCCGACATCGAGGAGCTGATCGCCACCCGCGACTGGTGACACCACACCCCCCAGCTTCGCTCCCGACCGCTGTTGCGGGCGGCTTTGGCTTCTGATCGGCGCGGTGCACAGCAAGTGCGGCTTTCAGCCGCGCGGGTACCTGCCTGGACAGACCTAAACAGGGCCCGCCTTGTTCAGGGCGGTGTTGGGCGGTGAGGGTGGTCCTCCCGGCGGCGCGTTGGACGTCGGCGGCCAGGGCGCCCGCATGCTGAGGCGCCGGGTGCGGTGACCGAAGTGGTCACCGTGGTGATGCGGTCGCGATGGCGCGGCGGTGCGTAGTTGTCGGGCTAGACGGCGGGCGACAGCCTGCTCGGCCGGTTGCTGGGGGCGGTTGCCGGTGATGGCGGTGGGTCCGCAGGGTGGCGGGGGTCGTGCTGGGCGCGAACACCCGTCGCGTCGGAGACGTCACGTGTGCCAGGTGGCGGGGTCCGTGCGGGTTGGTCGGGGCGGGTGTCGATGATTCCGCGCCAGCGCCGCCCGAGTCGCCATGCCTGGCCTCGACACCACAGCCGCACCGGCATCAGTCCCGACCGGACTATGACCGGGTGGTGGGCCGCCGCTGGTGGCAGGCGTACCCGATGCATGGCTTGGAGCGGCGCTGGGCGGAGAGCGAGTGTTGAGGTCCAGGTGGGGGTGAAGAAGTCGGCGAGGACGAGGCTGCTCGCGGCAGCGTGCAGCCAGGGCCGGTCAGCGGGGCGGCGGCAGATCTCTGCCGCCTTGTTCCGCGACTCCTCCAGCGCGAGGCCGCGTCGATCGTGGTGGCGGGCGCGCCGGTCGGCCTGCCAGTGGAGGGAGTCCAGCGGGTGTGGGGGGCGTGCGGTTCCTCGTGTACCAGCACGTCCCACAACACCAGGTGGCGGTCGGCGGTTGAGTGGGGTCGCTGGTCTCGGGTCGCTGGCGGAGGTGGGTGCCGTCGAGTTCGGCCAGCGCTGGCACGAAACCCTGGCGCGCCCTGCCCAAGCGCGGGCGGCCGACTGCGATGACGCGCTGGGGAGGGCGAGCTGCCCGACCCGCGCCCGCACGGGCCGCGGTGACCGCCGCGTCCGCTGAGGCACGTCGAGTGGTATCTGGATCGGCCGCCTCGGCCGCCGTCCGGTGACGAGGAGGACGTCTGGGTGGTGGACCGCTCCCCCCATGCCTGACCGAGGCGGCTGGCCGGGCGGTGGGTCAGGCGGGGGCGTGGCCGCGGGCGTGCAGGGCGTCCTTCTTGGCGCGGTTGCCGCATGTGTTCATGGAGCACCAGCGGCGCGTCCCGGGGCGGGAGGTGTCCAGGAACAGGGCGCCGCAGCGTTCGCCGGCACAGGCGCGGACGCGGTCGAGGGCGGCTGAGGTGACCAGGTCGAGGGCGTCGCGGGCCAGGACGGCGAGCATCGCGGCGGCGGGTTCGGCGGCGTGGTGGCGCAGCCGTCCGGCGGGGTCGAGCGCGGGGACGGGGACGGGCCGGGCGGCGGCGGCGTTGACCAGGTCGCGGGACGCGGGGTCGCAGGCGGCGGGGCCGCCGTCGAGGGCGGCGGTGACGAGCCGGTGGATCGCCTCGCGCAGGGCGCGGGCGGCGAGCAGGTCGACCGTGTCGGCACGCCCGCCGTCCCGGCCGGCGCCGCGAGCCGTCCCGTCGGAGGGCATGTCGTAGGGACCGAACTGGCGGATCCAGGCGTCCAGGGCGGCGGGGTCGTCGAGTTCCTCGACCGCGCCGGGCGTGCCGCGGTGGCGCAGGGTGCGGATGAAGTCCAGGCAGAGCCGTCCGGCGCCCTGGCGGAACGGGGCGGGCGGGGCGGAGGCGGTCATGGCCTCGAGGATAGCCGCGAACCGGTTTAACTGGTACCGTCCTGAACCGCTATAACCGGTTCTCCAGTGAGGTGCATCCGTGCCCCCGACTCCCCCCGGCGGCCTCTCCCCCGCCCCGCCGTCCGGTCCCTCCGCCGCGTCCGATGAGGCGGTCCTCGGGCCGCGGCTGACCTGGTTCCTCGCGCTGACGTGCGGGGTGACGGTCGCCAACATCTACTTCCCCCAGGCGCTGATCCCGCTGATCGCCGCGAGCCTGCGCGTGTCCGAGAGCACGGCGGCGCTGGCGGCGACGTCCGCGCAACTGGGGTACGCGGCGGGGATGTTCCTGCTGGTGCCGCTCGGGGACCGGATGCCGCACCGGCGGCTGATCGCGACGCTGACGGCGCTGACCGGTGCGGGGCTGCTGGCGGCGGGACTGGCGCCGGACGCGCCGGTCCTGATCGCGGCGGGCGCGCTGGTCGGCGCGACGACGTCGGTCCCGCAGATCATCCTGCCGATGGCGGCGGGGTTGGCCGGTGAGCGGCGGCGCGGCGCGGTGACCGGCACGCTGCTGAGCGGGCTGATCGGCGGGATCCTGCTGGCGCGCGCGTTCGGCGGGGTGGCCGGTGCGCAGCTGGGGTGGCGCGCCCCCTACCTGATCGCGGCGGTCGTGGCGCTGCTGCTGGCACCGGTGCTGGCGGTCGTTCTGCCGGTGACGGCGCCGGCGTCGCGGGAGCGGTATCCACGGCTGCTCGGCGAGGCGGTGCGGCTGCTGCGCGAGGAGCCTGATCTGCGGCGGTCCTGCCTGTACCAGGCGGCGATGTTCGGCGGATTCAGCGCGGCGTGGACGGCGGTGGCGCTGCTGATCAGCGGTCCCCCCTACGGGCTGGGCGCGCAGGCGGTGGGGCTGGTGGCGCTGGTGGGCGCGGCGAGCATGCTCTGCACACCGGTGGTGGGGCGCCGGGTGGACCGGGCGGGGCCCGACGCGGTCACCCCGGTGTGCGCGCTGGCGGCGCTCGCCGCAGCGGCGGTGCTGGCGGGCGGATCAGCGGGCGGCGCCGCGGGGCTGGCCGCGCTGGTGGCGGGGATGCTGCTGCTGGACGCGGCGGTGCAGTCGGGGCAGGTCGCCAACCAGTCGCGGATCTTCGCGCTGCGGCCGGACGCCCGCGCGCGCCTCAACACCGCCTACATGACGTGCTCGTTCCTGGGCGGCAGCGCGGGGTCGTGGCTGGGAGTGCGCGCCTACGAGCGGTTCGGATGGGCGGGGGTGTGCGGCCTGGTGGCGGCGCTGGCCGCGCTGGTGCTGGCCCGGCACGTCCTGCGCCGCCCCTCCCCCTCCCCGGCGTCCGCCGCGGTCCCGCCCGGTTCGCCCTCCGCGGCGGGCGGGACGGTCAGCGGCGCGGTGGAGGAGCGGGCTCCCTCGCGGGGGCCGTTGCGGCGTCGGCGGTGACCGGCGCATTCCGGTAGACGGTGCCGTGGGGCCGCGGGCTTCGTGGGGCTCACGTGGACTGTAAGGACGATGTCGTCGACGTCGCGGTGTCGGTGACGTGCCAGGCGTCCAGGGCCCGCGTGGTGAGCGCGTCCAGCATCTCGGCGGTCAGGCTCGGCCTCGGGGTGGCTGATGGCCCCTCAAACGGTGCGCCAACTTCGGGTGATGATCGGCGGCTGAACAGGGAGTATGCGGCGCGGGCGTGAAATGGTGTTCGGCGGGTCGGCGGACTCCCCGGGGGTGGGGGCGGCGGGATCGTTGGGCGGCTGGGGGCCTGGGAATGGGTGGTGCGGGCGAGCGCGGTATGGGGTGGCTGGCGCTGGAGGCCTTCGATCCGGCGCCGGTCGCGGTCGCGTTGACGATCGGGCCGGACCACCGTCTGGTGTACACCAACCTGGCGTTTCGGGCGTTCGTCGGGGACCGTCGGCTCGGCGAGCCGATCGGACGGGCGTTCGGTGCCGCGGCCAAGCAGGACTACGGCGAGCTCTTCGATCGTGTGCTGGCCACCGGTGAACCGGTCAGCCTGGTCGAGGCGCCGGTGAAGCCCGCCGATGCGGACGCCGGCGATGCCGAGCGGTACTTCTCCTTCACTCTCTCGCGGTTCACTCACGAGCGGCCCGGTGTCCTGGTTGTGGCCGCCGACGTGACCGAGCAGGTCGCGGCGGTCCGGCGAGCGGATCGGGCGACCGAGGAGCACAGGCGCTCGCGCCGCCGGTTCGAGAGCATGGTCTGGATCAACGCGCAGGTCGTGTGGGTGACCGATACCGCCGGGAAGGTGATCGAATCGAGCGGGGGCTGGGAGCGGATCACCGGGCAGAGCCGACAGGAGTTCCTCGGCGACGGCTGGACGCAGGCGCTGCACCCCGACGACCGCGAGCCGACGCTGCGGTCATGGGACCGGACGCGCCGGGCGGTCCGCCCGTGGCGCCATGTCTACCGGGTCCGCACCCGCGACGGCGAGTACCGGCACTTCGACGTCCGGGCCGCGCCGGTGGTCGAGGACGGCACCGTGGTCGAATGGATCGGCACCTGCTTCGACATCGAGCTGGAGTGGCAGGCGCGGCAGCGCCGCGAACTGCTCGACCGCGCTGCCGCGGCCGCCGCGGAGCGGCCCGCACTGACCGAGATGTTCGCCGCGCTCGCCGAGGTGCTGGTTCCCGCGCTCGCCGACGGCTGCGGCGTGCACCTGCTCCCCGACCTCGGCGACCGGCCCGCCGGCGCCCCGATCGTCGTCCAGCGTGTCGCCACCGCCGCGAGCAGCGGTATGCCGCGGCGACCGCCCGGCGGCGAAGAGCGGTTCGCCGCGGGCAGCGGGTTCGCCCGTGCGCTTGAGCGCCGCCGCCCGCTGCAGCGCACCTTTCCACCGGGCCGGCCACCGGCCGACCTGCTGCCTAGCAGCACCACCGAATGGCTGACCCAGACCGGCGCCACCAGCGTCGTGCTGATGCCGGTCGTCGTCGACGGCGCCGTGGCCGCCGCGGTCACCGCCGCCCGGCGTCGTGGCCGCGGACCGATGAGCCGCGACGACATCGCCCTGTTGCGGCAGGTCTTCGAGCACACCCACGACGCGCTCAGCGGCGCTGTGCGGCTTCACCGCACACAGCAGGTCGCGCTGGCCCTGCAGCACGGCCTGCTCGCCGAACCCCCCGAGCACACCGAACTGCAGATCGTCGCCCGATACATGGCCAGCCCGACGGCCGCCGAGGTGGGAGGCGACTGGCACGACTCCTTCGTGCTTCCCGACGGCGCGACCGTGGTGGCCATCGGCGACGTCGCCGGGCACGATCTGGCCGCCGCCGTCGAAATGAGCCAGCTCCGCAACATGCTGCGGGTCCTCACGGCCGATCGCCTCGCCCCGCCCGGCGAGATCCTGCGCCGCCTGAACAACGCGATGGAAACGGTGGCGCCCGAGGCGACGGCGACCTGCGTCCTGGCCCGCGTCGAGCAACCAGCCCCCGGCCAGTGGCAGTTCAACTACGCCGTGGCCGGGCACCCGCCGCCGCTCCTGGTGACCCCCACAGGCGACGGCCGTTTCCTGCAAGAAGCCGCCAATCCCCTGCTGGGCTTCCCCTTCGACCAGACCTACCGCAGCTCGACCGAACCGCTCCCGCCCGGCTCCACCCTGCTGCTGTACACCGACGGCCTGGTCGAACACCCCGGCGAGCACCTGGACACCGGCCTGAACCGGCTCCGTCACCACGCCTCCGCACTCGCCCACCAGCCGGTGGAGGACCTATGCGACGGCCTGCTGGACGACCTGCCGACCACCGGCACCGACGACATCGCCATGATCGCCGTCCGAACACCCGACAGCTGACCACCGTGACGCTCCGCCCCTCTAGTCCTCGGGCCGGGCCCGAGGAACAGCCGCCCACCGACCCACTGCTCAAGCCGGGCCATCCCGGCGCGGGGCCCGCAGTCGGCCACGGCCACGCCCACCAGCACGCCAATCGAACTTCTTGCCAGGACTCCGCTTCACTGCGGCCCCCTGCCGGTGCCCAGTGACCCAGCGCAATGCCGACGGCGATGCAGTTCGCCGCGAACCCGCCAGGCCAGAAGGTGTTCCCAAGGGGTCGTGCCAGGCGCAGTTGTGGGTCACACACGCCGCCCTGCCGACGGGCTACCAGAACCGCCACCCCAACGACTGGATCGACATCCCCGCCGCCGATCCGTACCTGCCCGGCAACCTGGCCTGGCTTCTGCCCCAAGCCGATCGCCAAGAGGATCTGGCGCCGCTGCTCATCTGGCTGAGCCGGATGCACCTGCCCATCACCACCGCAGGTCTGCCCGACCTGATCAGCGACTACACCCACGCCAGTCACCCACATGCCCAGGCGATCCGCCGCATCCTGATGAAGTCAACACCCGTGCTCACCAGCCCCGGCCCCACGCTCCCCGCCCCTTGACCAGCCAGGTCTCCGGCCAGCTCATGGGGCATGCCGATCCCGACATCGCCACCTAAACCGCCACCCTGCCCCATGCAGGCCCACGGCTAAAGCCGTCCACCCCGGCGCCCCCGTCCATGCGGATCACCCGCTCGAACTCGTCATCACCCGCTACAACGGCCCGGTGTTCGCGTTCAGCCCGGACGGCACTTGCACCCTGACCAGCAGCGGCAACAACATGGACCGGTGTGGTCCGCTGCGAACGGACGTGAGCCGGCGACCTGCTCGCAGTGGTCGGCGGGGGGCCGATTGCCGAAGCCGACTGACCCCGGGACCAGCCGCCGAGCTTCACGGGCTTGGCGCCTGCGCCCCGGCGCCGATGATGATCCGCCGGGCCGCCGCTTCGTGCCGGACAGGGCGTCCGCCGAACCTTGAAGGCGGCCACCGGGGCTGGGACACTGGACCGAACCGGTCACCGACCATCATCGAGGTCGTTCGATGGCGACTCGAAACCCGCGCCACGGTGGAACGTCGCTCGACGAGCTCATCCCCGCGATCGTGTCCCTCGTCGCCCTGGTGATCTCCATCTGGTCCGAGATCCTGATCTTCACGGACTCCGCCGGGGACGACATCCACAAACGCGTCTACACCGGGATCTTCTACGGCTTCTTCGGCCTGGGCGGACTCGTCGGCCTGGTCAACGCGTTGCTCGGCTCGCCGACTCAGAGTGTCGGCCAGGCCCCGCCCGACGACGGCAAAGAGATCGGCTTCGACCCGGGTGACGTCCACGACACGGACTGACCGCCCCTGGCGGAACGTGCCCGCCCCTACGGCTCCTAGCAAGCGGTTTACTCGCTGTTCCGCCGCTGGCAACGCGACGGCCCCGGTGGCGAACAGCCTGGCCCGGCTGCAAGCACGGGCCGACGTCACCCGGCTGATCGGTCGGCAGGTCGGGGCGGACTCCACTGTCATGCGCGCCCCATCAGCACACGGCCGGAGCCCGTCGCCACAGCGAGAAACAGGCCGAACCGCCCGGCGGGACCGGCAGCGGGGCGACGCACACAGTTCGAGGCCGTCATGGCCGAGATCCGGCTCGTCCGCATCGGCGGCGGGCACCCGAGCACCAGGCCCGAACGGGTGCGCAGGGAAAAGGCGTCACCCTCCAAGGCGATCCGAGCTCACCTGCGGCGGCAGAGCATCGCGGCCACGATCCCCGAACCGGCCGACCAGGCTGGCCACCGGCTGCGCGGCTGGGCCCGCGATGGTCGGCCCGCCCAAGTTCGATCCGGTCGACTACCGACAGCGCCACGCCGTGGAGTGTGGCATCAACCGGCCCAAACACCATCGCGCCGGTCGCCGCCAGGTTCGACCAGCTCACCGTCCGCTACCCGGCCACACTCCACATTGCCGCCATCAACGAATGGCCCTGATCAACTTTGAAACAGGCCCAAGGTTTCGTACTGGCCCGCAGGCTCGCCGGATCCCCGGACGACGACCTGAAACTGAAGGAAGAGCGGCCTTCGTGGCCACTCTCCCACTCGGCTGACCGCCCGGCGAAGATCTTTCGACGCCGTCCCGCTCGGCCTCGCGTCCGGAGCCGGGACGCGGGCCGCATTGAACCTGGCCACCGCGCCGTCGGGATCACACCCCGGCACATCCGCGAGTGTGCGCGCCCTGACGGGCGCCCCTCGAGCCTCTCGCCACACGTTCGGTTAGAGGTCGTGACAAATGGTGAAGACCACCCCGACGTCCTCGACTCGGTCCACGGGGGGTGAGGCATGGCGTCGACCGGCACTCAGAGCACGACCATCGCGCTGCCGGGCAGTGCGGGGCGCCTTGCCGCGGCGTGGCCGGACCTCGTGATTCCGGGGGTGGTCACGCTCTGTACGTGCATGTGGCGGATCGGCGTGCCCTCGTACTGGCGTGACGAGTCGGTCAGCGTGGTCGTCGGGCACAGCGGGCTGGGCACGATAGCGAGCTTCACCTCCCGCATCGATGCGGTCCACGGCCTGTACTACCTGCTGATGCACCTGGTGACCGGGCTGGGGACGAGCGAGGTGATCACCCGGACGCCTTCGGCGGTGGCCTCCGGCCTGGCCGCTCTGGGGATCGCCGCCATCGGCAGGCGGCTGTACTCGCCCAAGGCCGGTCTCTACGGCGGCCTGCTGTACGGGCTGCTGCCGATCACCAGCCGGTACGGTCAGGAGGCCCGCCAGTATGCGCTGGTCAGCGCGGGCGCCGTCCTGGCCGCGTACTTCCTGCTCCGGGCGCTGGAGGATGCGCGTCCCCAGATCAGGTGGTACGCCGCGTACGCCGGGACGATGGGGTTGCTGGGATGGCTTCACCTCTACGCGCTTTTCCTCCTACCCGCCCACGCCGTGACCGCCGGCCTGTGGAGGCATCCCCAGTGGCGGCGTCGCCACCGCGCGAGTTGGGGGTTGGCCGCCCTGGCGGCGATGGTCCTGGTGTCACCGCTCGTAGTGATCGCACACGGTCAAGAGGCCGCCCAGGTGTCCTGGTTGCAGCGCCCCGGACCCAGAGCGCTCTACGACCTCGGCCTGCGGGTCACCGGTGATGGACGTGTGCTGCTGCTCGCGCTGGTGGTGGCCGTCGTGGTGGGGACTGCGCTGCTGCTCGCCCGCGACCACCGCAATGCCGCCGCGCTGACCGTCCCGTGGATGTGCGTACCGTTCACCTTGGCGTGGAGTGTGTCGCAGATCCATCCCGTCTATCACCCTCGCTACATCCTCTACTCAGTCTGCGCCCTGGCGCTGCTGAGCGGGGTAGCGCTGGACACCGCGGCCGTGCGGCTGTCTGCCGGCCGGCCGTGGTTGGCTGTGGCGTCCGCAGTCACCGTCCTGGTGGTTCTGGCGTTGGCGACGCTCCCCGCCCAGCTCGCCGAGCGTGGGCCGCGGAGCCGTCCAGACGACCTCCGCTCCCTGGCCGCCACCTTGCGGCAGCACTCGCACCCGGGGGATGCGGTCCTGTACCTGCCCGCGGACCGGCGGGCCTTCGCGACCGCCTACGCCGGCGCCTTCGCCCGGTTGAACGCGACGGCCCTGCAAGACCACGAGACGAACTTGCAGCCCGGCTCTTTCCGGTCCGCTCTGGCAACCGAGTCCCGGGTCTGGCTCGTCCAAATACCCCCGCACGACCACCGGTACCGCAGCGCCGCGTCTCCGCGCGATCTCGCGATCCTCAAGAACGACAAAGGTTTCCGGGCGACTGACTCAAGGTGGTTCGGGAGCGTCAAGCTCACCCTGTACGTCCGCCGCACGGCCGGAAGCTGACATCCGCGTCCGGTGAGGCGAACTCCTCGGGCCGCCGTGGGACGCCCAGGAGCGGCGTATGGGCGACGGTGCACCCGTCCTCGCTGACGACCGGCTCCAACCGGAACCTATGCCGTTCGTACTAGTCGATGAGTTCGAGCAGGCAGGTGTCGTGGTCGCCCGTTATGGGCTCGACACGCAGACGCAGGTCGAGGCGCAACCGGTCGGCCATCGCGGCGATGTCAGCGAGCGCGGCCTCGGCGAAGCGTTGGCCTCGGTGATCCGGCGTCCTACTCCCCGTAACTGCCTTGAGCCCCAAGGTGGAGTCGTCAGCGCAGGTCACGCCATGTACACAGGGGTAGGGCCCGCCCTCGCCTGACTGCTTGTCGGAGGACCCGGGGCGATTTTGATGCGCCATCCTGTGAGCGACAGTCGGAGCGTGAACGCGATTCGGGCATGCTGGTCACCGTGCGCGGTAATGGCGTGCGGCGGTGTCGGGGCTGAGGTTCAGCACGGCGGCGAGTTCGTCCCAGGTGGAGCCAGCGGCCCGCGTCGGCAGCGGTAGCACGGCGTCGATCGTGGCCGGCGAGCACCACCCGCGCGTAGTGGATCAATACTCAGTGGCGGGTGTGACCGGTGCGCTCTCCGCTCCGGCAGCCGGCGCCGCCGATGTAGTACGCGTTGAGATAGTTCGGACCTGCGCCCGGTAGCTGGGTGCGGCCAGGGCTGACACAGAGGTGATAGTCATTCGCACTACCGCCCCCTCTGACGTCGACGTGTATCCGCACCGTCGTCGGGCCGCAGTGGTTGTACGCCGCGAACTCGGACGCGCGGACGCTGTAGCGGAAGAATCCGCAGGGAGGAGCGGCAAACGCGTCCGCACCCGCCTGACGCACATCCGGGCCGCGCCCGAACTCGGCGTGAGCCGGACCCGAGAAGGCCGTCACGGTCAGGGCAGCACCTGACGCTGCCGCCAAGGCGGCTCGCACTGGGCGAGGAGAGAGCTTCATGAACACTCCTTGAGGTTCGGGCCATGACGATTGAGACCAGATGATCTGCCCTGCCTGTAACTACGACGCCTCTCGTGCACTGCGCCGACCGCGCAAGTGTAACTCTCTGTCCACATATCGTGTCCGCAGGTAACCGGATCGGATAGTGGGTTGGGTTCGGTCGGATATAGCCGCGACCTGCGGTTGATGTCTGTCTAGATGTGGGGCGTTCGCGTGGATCGAATCCGGCTCTCTCACGCTCGTCTTGCTTTCTCGGCGGTGTTTTCCTCTACTTCGACCCGATTGCGTGGCGTGGGTTGGCCCGGCGAGAGTTGACGAGTATGGCCACGATGACCGCCATCGCCAGTAGGGACCCCGGCCGCCCAGGCGCAGGCGACGGTGTTGCCGTGGGCCGTGCCGACGGCATGTCCGGATGGGCGGCGAGGTAGACCCAAGCGGCGCCAGCGGCGGTGGCGTTCGACAGCGCTGTGCCGATCGAGCCGCCGATCTGTTGCGCGGTGTTGACGACGGCAGAGACGATGCCGGCGTCTTCCGATGCAGCTCATCATGGGTAAGACCCGGTGCTAGAACCCCGCACCGCCGTGCGCTACGTCCCGTCCAGGCAGGAAGCCATGGCTGGTCACCTCGCGCCACCCCACCGCAAACACTGACCACTTGCGGATCTCTCTCCACGGTCAAACGCTCCCTACGGAGTCGGTGACCAACGTCTAACCACCCGGAGCCACCGATGGCCGCCGAACTACTTTCCCCCCCGAGCGCACGAAGTCCGAGCCTGATCCACAGGAACAACCAGCGGTGATGGACATCTACGGCAAACCGCGCTGCACCCTCAGGGGCGTCAGCGGTCGTCGGCGTGGTCGGCGCGTAGGCGCTTGCGGTCGAGCTTGCCGACAGCGGTCATGGTGTCGCGGAAAAGCAGGCGCCGGGGTTTCTTATAGGAGACGATCTGGCAGGTGACGTGAGCGGTGAGCTCGGCGCGCGGAGTCCCACAGCGGAACCCACCACTTGCCCTGCGGCCGAGCGTGCGGCCGAGTGGAGATTCACCCAGGCGAGGCATCGGGTCTTTGTTGGTGACGACGACTTGCCGGAACTCAGCCCGCCGATCCGCTCCGCCTCCCGACGCGGCCGTCGGCGTCGACGTCCGGCAAGGTTGCACGCCGAACAGGGGTATGACTATGCCGACCGCGGCACGGCGGTTCCGCATTCGGCCACGATTGTTGCACCCGTCAACAAAATGCCGTCTGAGCTGGGCTGCAGTCCGGCTACCGCTGGTACACCAGCCAGAACGTCGCGCCGCTCTACCCCTTCGGCTACAGGCTCTCCTACACCACGTTCGCCAACTCGGGCCTGCGGACCACCGCCGCCCGCGACGGCGGCCTGGACGTGCGGCTCACCGTCCGCAACACCGGACACCGTGCCGGAGCGGCCGTGCCGCAGGTGTACCTCGGCCCCTCCCCCGGCCTGCCCTCCTCCATCCAGCAGGTCAAGCGGAAGCTGGCCGGGTTCGACCGGATCACCCTGCCGCCCGGCGCCTCCCGGACCGTCACCCTGCACATCACGGCCCGCGACCTGTCCTCCTGGTCCACGGCCAAGCAGAACTGGGTCCGCGGCACCGGTGACCGCACCGTCCAGGCCGGCTCCTCGTCCACCGACCTGCCTCTCACCACCACCGTCCGGATCCCCTGACCATTGACCGCGCTTCGCTGCTCTTGAAGACCACGTGCGCGAGTGGCCGCGGGTCCCGTCAGGGTCCTGCGGCCACTGCCATGCGCCCAAGCAGCCGCAGATGTCATGCAGGTCACCGAGAGAATCGACGCCGCCCGACCACCCCACACGCCGGCGCGATCATTTGTTTGATCGTGACCTATTCGAGGGCGCTTCTTTCCTTTTGAGTGGTGTAGCCGGACTCGAGCGACGGGTACGAGGCGAGAGTGCTTGGGGGTGGTGATCTTGAACACGCCGATGAGCTCCGGCGATGAGCGGGTTCTGGTCGCGGCAGCCAGGTTGTTCTCAATGTTGGGCTACGACGCGACGACCCTGAGCATGGTGAAAGAAGCGGCCGGACACCGCGCGGAAGACTCGATTCTCCTGAAAGCAGGAAAAGGGGAGCTCTATCACTCGGTCCTCCGCCGCCTTCACGCCATGGAGATGGAGCGTCTGGAGCTCGCCGTGAAGGCCGGCGATGGCGGGGTCGCAGGACTGCACAGTCTGGTCGATGCCTTCTTTGACTTCGTCATTGATCACCCAGAATTCGCCTCTATATGGTGGCAGAGAGGACTCAAGGACGCGTCGGAGCTTCCCTTTTCCCCCGAAGAAGAGTTCCCACCTCCACTGATGACCTTCATGACGCCGGATTCTTGGCCGAGGATCACCGGCTCCCTGGATCTCAAGTTCCTCGCCTGGTGCGTCATGTGGACCGTGAGCGGCTTCGTCAACAGCGGTTTTCCGGATGAGACCGGGCGTCGCGTGTATCCGGACCACCAGACCACCGTTGATCTGTTCAGGGTCCGGTTGCACGAACTAGTTGATCGTTGTGTCTGACGTGAAGAAAAGGCGCCACGCGGTCAGCACGTTCCACTTGGGGGACGTGCTGGCCCCGTCCGCTGCCTGGTGCGATGTGTCGACGCATCGGCCGATCCGTCCAACTCCCCCGAACTGAAGTCGCCGTCATCGCGTTTCAAAGACCTGACCATTGGCAGTAATCGAGGGCGATATCGCCAATCGCTCGTGTATCGGCCAGGCGCGACCAGCGGGCGCGTCCTCTCCCGGTTACCTCGGGCCGCTACTTCACCGGGGTCAGTCAGGGGTGGGAGGGCTTCGGGCAGGCGTCGGGCATCGGCTCGTTGGGCACGAACCTCTTCCACGACTTGGCGGGCAGGGGACCGAATCTCGTACAGATGCTGCGGACGGGGTCGACGTGGAGAGCGAGATCCCAGAACCGCACCGTGTGGTCATCACTGGAGCTGGCGAGCGTCCTCGCGTCCGGGCTGATCGCCAGCGCGTCGATCCGGCCGGTGTGGCCGGTGAGCGGCGCGCCGAGCCGGTGGATGGTCCGCGGGTCCCAGAGCCGGATCGCGTTGTCAGGGTCGGCGCCGGCGCTGGCCAGGAGCCGCCCGTCCGGGCTGAAGGCCAGTGCTCGCACGCCCCCGTCGGAGGCGCGGACCGGCGCGGCGACCGGGCGGCGGGTGCGCAGGTTCCAGAACTGCAGGGTGCCGTCGGCCGCGCCGATGACGAGGAGCCGGCCGTCCGGGCTGAACACGGCTGTGTCGGCCCTGCTGCGCGTCCCGGCCGTCAGGGTGCCCGTGGGACGGCCGGTGCGCGGATCCCAGAGCCGGACGGTGCCGTTGCCCTCGGTGCTGACGAGCAGGCGCCCGTCCGGGCTGAGACCGCCCCACGTCGGAGGGTACTTGTGGTCGCGTGGAGGCACCCCGAGCAGGTATTTCGGCGGGTCGACGCTCCACACCCTTGTCTGCCAGCCGTTCGCGACGCTCAGGAACCGGCTGTCGGGGCTGAAGGTCAGCTGGGTGACCGTGTTCTCCGCACCGTTCCATGCGCGGATCCGGTGGCCGGTCCTGCGGTCCCACAGGATCGTCTTGCTGTCGTAGTCGCCGCTGGCGACCTTGGCGCCGTCCGGGCTGACGGCCACGGCGGTGACCATGACCTTGTGGCCGGTCAGCGGTTTTCCGGCACGGTAGCCGGTCCGGCCGTCCCACAGGTTCACGGTGCCGTCGCCGGCCCCGGTGACGAGAGTCCTGCCGTCTGCGGCGAAGGCCAGCCCGCCGACGACGGCGCGGTAGCCGGTGAGCGTCGTGTCGGACGAGCGCCGGGGCAGGGCGTCCAGGAACCGGATCGTCGTGTCGACGCCGCCGGTCGCCAGCCGCCGGCCGTCCGGGCTGAACGCCACCGCCTGGACGAGACCCGGGTAGTAGGACTCGGTGTACCGGTCGCCGGTGTGACCGGTCTGCGAAGTTCCGGTGATGCGCCCGGTGTCCGGGTCCCACAGGCACACCGTGCCGTTGCCGTCCGCGGTGGCGAGGCGGTGGCCGTCCGGGCTGAACGCGACCCCGGTCACCTCGTCGGCATGGCCTGTGAGCGGGCTTCCGGTCGCGCGGCCGGTCCCCGGGTCCCAGAGCCGGACGACGCCGTCATAGCCCGCGGTGGCCAGCCGGCGGCCGTCCGGGCTGAACGCGACCGAGGTGATGGCGGAACCGTGCTTGACTCTTCGGATGAAGCGACCGGTGCCGGTGTCCCACATCCCTGCCGTGCCGTTGTTCGAGCCGGCCGCGACCATTCGGCCGTCCGGGCTGAAGGCCACCGAGCTCAGCCCCTCGGGGAAGCTGTAGGCGAGGATGCCCTGGGAGCGGGCTGCGGGGTCCCGCAACGGTGCGCCGACCACACGGCCGGTCTTGGGGTCCCAGAGCTCGACCATGCCGTCCTGGCTCGCGGTGGCCACGCGCCGGCCGTCGGGGCTGAAGGCCACTCCGGTGACCCATGCGCCGGCCCTGGCCGTCGGCCGGCCGGTCGAGCGGCCGGTCTCCGGATCCCAGAACCGGACCGCGTTCCCCGCTCCTCCGGTGGCGACGACCCGGCCGTCCGGGCTGAACGCGACCCCGTAGATCTGGCCGCCGACGCTCATCGGCCGGCCGACGGGGTCGCCGGTCACCGGGTCCCACAGCCGCAGTGTCGTGTCGGTGCCCGCGCTGGCGAGCAGCCGGCCGTCCGGGCTGAACGCCAGCGCGTGCACCGGTCCGGTGTGGCCGACCAGGGTCGTGCGCTGCTGGCCGAGGAGGGACGTGATGGCCCTGCCGGCCTCGGGCGTGGGGGCCACGCGCCAGGCGGCGGCCGCGAGTTGCCGCGCCACGACGGGCTCGGCGGCGAGGCTTTGGGCGGCGAGCTGGCGGGACAGGGCGATGGAGTGCTGGCGTTCGGCGTTGCGGGAGTTCCGGCCGGCCACACCCGCCGCTCCGATGGCGGTGGCGGCGAGGAGTACGAGGCCGACGGCGGTGCCGCGGCGCAGCCGGGCCGCCCACCGGGCCGCGCGGCCGCTCCTCGCGAGGAACTCCGCGGCGACGGCGGGCAGCGGCGGGTAGCGCTCCTGGTCCTCGGCCCAGCGGGACGCCGCCTGCCGGGCCGTCGCCAGCTGGAGTCCGCGGTACAGGTACGACCCGTTCTCCTCATGGTCGCGCCAGACTCCGGCGTCGTCGAGGAGTTGGCTGCGCAGGGCGTGATCGGTGATGTCCGCGTCCAGCCAATGGCGCAGCCGCGGCCACGCGCGCAGCAGGGCGTCATGGGAGATCTGGACGTTCTCGCTGTCGACGACGATGAGCCGTCGGCGGGCGAAGACCTCCAGAATCCGGTCGATGTCGGCGCCGTCCGATCCGCCGTGCGCGCTCCGGAGGACGGTTCGCGCCAGGGTGCGGCGGCTCAGGTGGCCGTCGGAGGAGACGGCGGTCAGGTTCTGGAACACCTGGCGGGCGAGCGTCCGCTGCTCGCGGGTGAGCTCGGCGAAGGCGGTCTCGGCGCTGGTGGCCACGGCCTGGGACACGCCGCCCGTGCGGGCATGGCCGCGGCTGGTGAGCCGATCGCCCTCGCGGTTCTCCCAGATGGTGAGCATGGTCTGCGAGAGCAGCGGCAGGACGCCCGGGCCGAGGCGCCCCGCGGGCGTGCTCAGTTCGCCGAGGATGGTGTCGACGAGTCCGGCCTCGATGCTCAGACCGGCGGCGTCGGCGGGGCCGTTGATGGCGTGCCGCAGTTCGGCGGCCGACATCGGGCCGACGACGAAAGGACCGGCCTGGATCGCGGCGGCGAGCCGGGGGTCTTCGGAGCATCGGTCGATGAAGTCGCCGCGTACCGCGATCACGACCATGGCGGCGGGGACGCCACCGGCGCGCGGCGGCGCGGTCGCGGCGGTGTGCAGGGCCGTGATGAACGCCGCCCGCTCCGCCTCGGCCCGCTCGCGGCCGCCGTCCCCCGCGTCGAGGCGGAAAAGTTCCTCGAACTGGTCGATGATCAGGATGAGCCTGCGGCCGGCCGCCGCGGAACCGGGCAGGTCGCGGCGGAGCGCGTCGGCCTCGACGGCTTGGCCGACCAGCAAGTGGGCGTGGTCGGGATGGTCGGCGAGGCTGCGCAGCACCGAGGGAGCGCCGAGACCCGCCAGTCCGGCCAGGGCGGTGGCGAGTCTCGCCAGTGGGGAGCCGGCCGGCCCGTCGACGACACGCTGGGGCCAGTCGCGGGCTGTTTCTGAGAGTTCGCCCCTGCTGATCGCCGGAAGCAGTCCCGCGCGCAGCAGGGACGACTTGCCCGCGCCGGACGCGCCGGTCACCACCAGCGGCCCGGCGCCGACCGGCCGCCGCGCCAGGGCGCTGACGAGCCGGGTGGTGAGCATTTCCCGCCCGTAGAAGATCGGGGCGTCGCTCTGGTGAAAGGGCAGCAGCCCCCGGTACGGGGCGCCGCCGCTCCACCCGGGCCATGTGGGAGCGGGGTCGTCTTCCGTGCGGGTGCGCCGCTCGATCACCTCGACCAGCCCCATCAGCCGCCGGGTGTCGACGGCCTGCCGGTATCCGAGGTCCACCGCAGCCTGCAGTTCGGCGCTCTGCTGGTCGAGGCCCTCACGGATCGTCCCCAACTGGACGCGCAGGTCGCCCAGCAGGAAGGTGAACTCGGTGAACTCCTCCCCCAGTGCGGCCAGCCCGGCGGCCAGCCGCCCCTGGAGTTCGTGGTCTCCGGTGCGGATCGCGGCCTCGATCGCGGCACCGACCACGCCGACCTCGCGCAGCACCCGGGCGAGATCGGCCCGGAGTTCCTCCGCCCTCTCCCCGCCGTCCTCAAGGATCTGCTGGATCCGGCGCTCCAGTTCCGTCTCCAGATCCTCGCGCGACGGCTCCCCCTCGGTGTCCGCGAGCCGCGCCAACCCGTCCTTCACCACATCGGTCAGCACGTTCCCGCCGACCGCCGTGACCGCGCCGATCCCCGCGGCCGTCACCGCCGCCGCACCCAGCCCTGAGGTCAGCAGTGGCCCGAACGCACCCGCCGACAGCACCGCCAGCAGTACCGGGGAGGACAAGCGGCGTCCCGTGTCCCCCGTCGTCCGCGCCAGCCGAACGACGCGCGCCCGCACTCCCTCGCGCATCAGATGCCGCTGATCGTCCCCAGGCCCCATGGTCCCCACTTCGCGAGTATCACCCGCCGGTCATGGCAGGGGACGCCCGCATCGAGTGAACGGCTCGATGCGGTCAGGCGAGGTCGCCGGAGGATCTTGCGGACGCCGGCCGTGGGCGAGGACCTCACCGGCGAGCGGGGGCCGGTCGAAAAGTGAGGACGTCGCCCAGGTCTGGTCGTGCGTGAGTCGCCGTTGGTCGCCCAGGGCGGGACGCTGAAATGGGTGCGTCTCTAGTGCACCGTCGAAGCTCCCCAGACGCTGACCCAGATGAGGGCCATCGGATTCAACCGCCGGGCCGCGGCCACAGCAGGAATGGAGCGGACGCGTTCGGCACGGTGCACCGAACCGGCCGTAAGCGGCAAGCATCATAACTCGCATGATCCGGACCAAAATTCGGCGACGGTGGCGGTGGATTGTCGCGCTGGTCTTGTCTCCCGTCCTGGTCGCCTCAGTGGCGGTGGGGATCGCCTACGGGAAGGGAGGCTGGTACGCCGTCAACGTCATGCTGCGGCGCGGCGCCAATGTGTGGGGCGACGTCGCTCCGGACGACTCCCGGCTGTCCCTGGGGATCCGTTTGTCGCTGGCCGGGCAGCGCACGCCGGATGCGCCCGAGCCGGTGCGCTGGCGCCAGGTCGACACCGGGTTCGAGGTCGCCGAGCTGCCCGTCCGGGTCGGCGGGCAATCCGTGGACGCCCTGCTGCTCAGCAGGATCGACCCGACCCGCTACCGGTTCCGTGTGCTCAATCGCCCGGCCGGTGACCGGGACGTCGGTGACTGGATGGCGGCCACCGGGGCGTCGCTGGTCGTCAACGGCAGCTACTACGGCCGTCACGGGACCCCGGATACCCCGGTGATCAGCGATGGCCACCGACTCGGCCCTGCTTCCTACCAGGCCACGCACGGGGCGTTCGTGGCCGACGGGTCCGGTGGCCCGGGCAGCGCCCGGCTGGTCGACCTGGCCGGTCTCGACTGGCGGCGGGTTATCGGCGGCACGAGCCAGGCGATGGTGTCCTACCCGATGCTGCTGGGAGCCGACGGTCATGGCCGGGTCGCGGGCACAGACGAACGATGGCTGGCCAACCGCAGCTTCCTCGGGCAGGACGGCGTGGGACGGATCATCGTCGGCACCACCCGCGATGCCTACTTCTCCCTGCCCTCGCTCGCCGCGTTCCTGCCGCGTACCGGGCTCGACCTGCGCTTGGCCCTGAACCTGGACGGCGGGCCGGTCGCCTGCCAGAAGGTGTCGGCCGGCGGGTACCGGCGGGACTTCTGCGGGCGTTACGAGCTGGCCGTACACGGCGGCAGACTTCAGTTGCTGTGGCCTCTGGTCGACTTCCGGCGTTCAGCCCTGCCGATGGCACTGGTGGCCGTCCCACGCTGAACCACCTGGAGACCATTCTGAAGATCGGGCAGGTGCTGATCCGCAAGGCCGGGCCAGCGCGTTGAACCAGAAACGTCACGCGCATTCCCGAACATGCCGAACCGCAGATCACCGCACCCTTTCTGAGCCCGCACCGACAACGACCGGCTCAGGGAAGATCGCTAGCCGGTCGTACGGTCTCGGCTGGTGGTGAGTCGGGCCGCGATGGCAATTCCCTCCTGTGCCAGCCACGCTTCCGCTCGCGGCATGCGGTCCTTGACGCCTTGTTCCCAGAAGCGCCGAAACACCGGGTCGGCTTCAGCTGCGGCTCGGCTGGTCAGGTGGAAGCGGTGAACCATGCGTCGAGCCAAGGGGACCAGGTCGCGCCGCTGTTGATCGGACATTCCGTAGGCGTCGGCGAACACCGCCGTGCGGTGCGGGATGTCGGCACTGACCAGGGCCGGGGTCCGGTCCTGGGGATGCAGCAGAGGCACCCACCAGTAGAGGGCGTTGGCGATGTCATAAAGCCGTGTGGTCGGCCGGGCGAGGTCGAAGTCGATGAGCGCCGCGGGAAGACCGTTGCGGAACACCACGTTGCCGGGGCAATAGTCGCGGTGACCGACCAACTCGGCGTCGATGTCGACAAGCGGGATGGCCTCTGTTCCGGGCAGTGTCGCCCAGACGGCATCGCGGGGTGGTGTCCAACTCTGTGCGGCGTCGTGGAGCCGCCGGATCAGACCGGCCAGGGCAGCAAGGACATCTTCACCCGTCGCCTCGGGCGGGAGTGGTTCGCGTGGGACGTCACCCTCCACGAACGACAGCACTTCTCGGCCCTGCTCATCGATCCCCAATGGCTTGGGGGCGTCGGAGAATCCAGCCTGGCGCAGGTGGGCGAGGTAGGCCTGGATCGTGGCGGTGAAGGGTCTGACCGGCCGGCGGACGGTGTCCGCCACACGAGTGATGCCAAGAGTCACGCCGTCCCCGATGAGAGGCTCCTCATCCGGCGGCGCCCCTCGATCACCTGGCATGTCGCTCTCCTAGGTTTCGACTGCTCCGGGCAACCCGGCTTGAGCTGCGAGGGTCTGCCGGGCGGCTTCGGCATTTTGGATGGCGCTACTGTCTGAGATCTCGAAGACCCCCAGGCCGAGTTCACCGTAGCAGCGGTGGCGGTTGACCCACTTCGATGGCGCAGGCTCGCGAGATCCCCATCTCTGTCGCGACGTGCGCGATCGGGCGCTGGCTGCAGCGTTCGACGAGTCGCCGGCGCGCCTCCAACGAAAGCGGCGAGTTCCGGTGAGTCACCGGTTTCGGTGGCAGGGTCACTGGTCTGCGGTCCCTGCGCTAAGAAGGGCCGGGTCCACATCCGGGACCGCAAAGCGCGGGTTTGCGCCTGCCGCGACCACCCGCATCACGAAACCGGCGGCTTCCTCGGCTTGCCGAGCAGCAGCGAGCCCACCCAGCACCGCGGTTCGCGCTCCGAGGTCACCGATCAGCGCGGCGGCCCGACCGAGCGCGCCTGCGTCGTCGCCACAGATCGCGACGACAGGCGAGATGCCCACCTCGCCGGCGAACGGCCACGATGCGCCCGCGAACAGATGCAGTGCCTTGACCACGTGGGCACCGGCCGCGACCTCGGCGACCAACTCGGCGGCCGACCCCGTCTCCGGCAGCAAGCGCCCGGTCGCGTAGTCAACGGGATTGGTGCAGTCGATGACTGTCTTTTCAGACAGCATCCCATCGGGGCCGCCGATCAGCCGCAGGGCTTGCTCCAGCCCGTCCCATGCGATCGCGACCACGACGACGTCGGCCTGGTCTGCGAGTCGGCCAGGGTCGACGAGCGTCGCAGCGGCACCGATCTGCTCTGCGGCGGCCTTCGCGCGGTCGGGGTTACGGCCGGTGACCACGATCGAGTGCCCGGCGGTGGCCCACGCGTCCCCCAGCGTCACCGCAAGGTTCCCGGTCCCCAACAGTCCGATCTTCACCTGGATCTCCTTCGTCTCGTGAGGTGTCACAACGACGCTAGGAGACCGTCTCCTACCAATCGGTAGGGGCGAGATGGGAGGCTGGACCGGTGAAGGAAGCGAGCTGCGAGACCTTCGTCTCGGACTGCCACGTACGAGCTGCGGTCGAACTCATCAACCACACGTGGGACCCGGTCGTCGTCTCGGCTCTGCGCATGGGGCCGACCCGACGCAGCGTTCTCTTGGACCGTATCGCCGGGGCGAGCGACAAGGTGTTGACCGAGTCGCTCCGACGCCTGTCCTCGCGCGGCCTGGTCGCGAGGACGCCACGCGAACCGGGGCGTGACGGGGCCGTCTACGAACTCACGGCGTTGGGGGCGTCCTTCGCCAGCGGTCCGTTGGCTCACCTCGCCGAGTGGGCAGCAGAGAACCAGGTCGAACTGTCAACAACGTCATGACCCGCAACACCTAGACCTTCGCCATCCCCGGCGGCCTGCCAAGACGTTGCCGGAATGCGCGCGAGGCCACGCCGACGACTTCCGTCCCCGACGACCCGGGTGCCTTCCACTCCGCTGTACGCCTTTGCCCTCTGCCGTTGCAAGCCTCTGCTGGCAGGCAGGGGTTGGGAAGAGGGTGGTGCAGGGTCGGCAGCCCGCGAGGATCCTCCTCGGTGAGCCTGCCCCGCCAGACGGGATCACGCAGCACGATCCGGACCAAGTGGGTAGGCGATCGTAGCCCGGACAAGGCCGAGACGGCGGCCATGACGCGACGCCGCCGGTGGGTCGCCCCCAGGCGTTACGTGGTTACGACACGGGCGAAATATGCCGGAAACGGTCATCCGATTTCCTCACCGCTCATGATCTACAAGCGGAGGAGGGCCGATGGGCCTACCGTCGGATGACGATCTCGATGCCTTCATCACGGCGCGGCTGGCGCTGGCGGGGGTCGATCTGAACCAGCTTCCCGAGTCGCCCGATGCCACGACCGGCGCGCCATCGCGCGCGCAGGCCATGGAGTACCTGCGGACATTCCTCGCCGGCGCGAAGACCGGCGGCGTGCGGCCCGGCGGACGGCCCGCCGCGATCGGCGGCTGGCGGCCGCCGGCGGAGGGCCCGGACTCCGCCGCGCTGTCGCAGCAGGCCGATCCGCCGTTGGAGTACCCCTCGATCACCACGGCCTGGACGGCGACCCGATGAGCCGCTCGGTCTCCCGCCGGCTGTTCCTGGCGCGCTCGGGCGCGGTGACCGCCGCCGCGGCTCTGGCGACCGCGCCCGGCGCGACGCCGGCCCTGGCCACCACCCGCCGGCTGACGATCCCCGACGTCCCGGTACGTCCGGAGGCGACGGCCGATCCCACCGAGGCGACGCTGGCGGAGGCGGCCACGCTGCTCCGCCACCGCAAGATCAGCGCGGTGCGGCTCGTCCAAGCGCACCTGGACCGCATCGCCGCCCACGACGGCACCTACCAGGCGTTCGTCACCGTGACCGGGGAGCAGGCGCTCGCCGCTGCGAAGAGAGCCGATCGGCAGCGCGGCGGCCCGCTGTCCGGCATCCCCCTGTGCATCAAGGACAACTACTTCACCGCCGGGGTCCGGACGACCGCGAACTCGTTCATCTTCGACCAGTTCGTTCCCGGCTATGACGCGACGGGTGTCGCCCGGCTGAAGAACGCCGGCGGGATCGTCATCGGCAAGGGGCAGATGGGGCCGTTGGCCACCACCCGGGCGACGACCCCCGACGGCCGGATCACGACCGTCAACGCCTGGACGCCCACCGACCCGACGGTCGATCCCGGCGGCTCCTCGACCGGCCCCGCCTGCGCCGTGGCCGCACGGATGGCCACCTCGTCGATCGGCACGCAGACCGGCGGCAGCATCGTGCTGCCATCGAACCAGCAGAACCTGACCGGGCTCAAGCCGACCATGGGCCGCACCTCGATCTACGGCGTCATCCCCCTGTCGTTCACCCGCGACCACAGCGGACCACTCGCCCGCGACGCCCTGGACGCCGCGATCATGATGACGGTGCTCGCCGGGCCCGACCCCCACGACGTGCGAACCCTCGGCCTGCCCGCGGTGCCCGACCTCGTGCGCGCGGCCACGCCCGTGCGCGCCAACGGCAAGGTCCGACTGCGGCGCACCACGCGCATCGGCGTCCCCCCGGACTACCTGACCGGAGTGAGCGCGCCGGTGCTCGCGCTACGCAAGAACTTCCTCGCCGCCCTGGAGGCGATCCCCGGGGCGCGGATCGTCCAGGTCTCCTACCCCGACGACTGGTCCCTGCTGACGGGGGCGTTCAACGACGTGCGCCTGTCCGAGCGGACCGAACCGTTCCGGCCCTGGCTGCAGAAGGACCTCAAACTGTTCGGAGTATCGGTCCTGAGCTGGCTCGGCGGACTGATGCTGTCCGGCGACGAATGGATCACCGGGCAGCGCGCCAAGACCCACCTGCTCCACCAGGTCCTCGACGGGCTGCTGAACGACTGCGATGTCCTCCTGCAGACCGGTCCGGTCCCCTTCGACATCCTCGGGCTGCCCGAGATCGGCTTCCCGATCGGATTCGATTCCGGGGTGCCCGTCGGCACGATCCTCGGTGGCGGCCCGTACGAGGAGGACCGGCTGCTGGAAGTGGTGGCTGCCTATCAGGCCGTCACGGACTGGCACTGGCGCCGGCCCGCCGATCCGCCCCAGTCCAAGCTGAGGACCCTGGCCGCACGGCCCCGGATCGACGCCGTCAGCGCCGCCCGGCAGAGCGCCTGAAACAAGCGCCTCCGTAGGACGAGGCCCGGGACCGGCCACGGTTCCGGGCCTGCGCGCAGCGGACCGCCACCACGGTTCCGGACGCCGCTGTGACCGGCCCCACCCACTCACCCACCTCACACCGGCGAGCTGGTCGGCGGCGGATTAGCCGGCACCCGAGCGACCGGTTCGTGGCAGAGTGGCGGGATGCCTGCCGCGCGGTATGGGATGGATGCGCCCTATGGGTTCGGCTTCGTGGGCCTGGTCGTGCTCGGGTTCTGGGTGACCGGGCTGGTGATGGCGGTCACCGCCGATCTGGCCGCCGCGCTGCCCGCGCTGGTCTCCGGCACCTTGCTGGCGGGATGCCTGACCCTGAGTCTGCACGCCACCCTGCGGGGCAAGTTCCTGGTCTGGCGGGACGTGCTGGACGAGTTGGACCTGCGTGGCGACGAACGGCTGCTCGACCTCGGCTGCGGACGCGGCGCCGTCCTGTTGGCCGCCGCCCGGCGCCTCCCGCAGGGCCGGGCGGTCGGCGTGGACCTGTGGCGCGGGCGAGACCAGTCCGGCAACACCCCGGCGGCGACCCTGCGCAACGCCCGCGCCGAAGGCGTCGCCGACCGCGTCCGCGTGCAAGGGGGTGACCTGCGCAGACTGCCGTACGCGGAGGCGAGCTTCGACCTGGTCGTGTCCAGCCTGACGGTGCACACCATCTTCGGCGCGGACGCGCGCGCCCGAGCGATCGCCGAGGCGTACCGGGTGCTGCGGCCGGGCGGCCGCCTGCTGATCGCCGACCTGGCGCGGACGCCCCGCGAGTACGCCGCGGTGCTGGCCCGGCTGAACGCCCAGGACATCCGCGTGCGCGGCCTCGGCTGGCGCGCGTGGTGGGGCAGTCCGTGGGTCCCGACCCGCCTGCTCACCGCCCGCAAACCGGCCAGCCCCTGAACACCTACCGGCACGATCCAGGCCCCACGGTCACCTGGCACCCCAGTACTCGCCGCGCCAGCCGGCGGCGATGGTGAACGCGTCACCGGGCCCGAAGGTCCAGGTGGTGCCGTCGTCCTGGGTCAGGGTGACGCGGCCTTCGATGATGCGGGTGTACTCGTCGCCGGGGTAGGCCTCGATGTACTCGGCGTACGGCTCGGCGCGCCAGGTGTCGACGGAGAACCTCTCGTCGGCGGAGGCCAGGTGGGTCGCGACGGTCTCGGCCGGTGCGGCGGTGCGGAGGTTCGCGGGGTCGACGTAGTCGGACGGCTTGAGCAGCGAGTCAACGTCCGGGGTGGTCGGGATCAGGGCGACAGAGGTCACGGCGGTTCCTGTCGTGGGGATGTTGGTGGCGAGGGCGGGCCGTCAGCGGGAGGCAAGGATTTCGCGGGCGACGCCGCGGCCAGTGCGCACGGCGCCTTCCATGTGACCGGACAGCCACTGGTCGGACCCGCACCCGTAGAACGGCGGCTCGCTATTGCCGTGCAGGGGCCCGACTCCCATGACGTCGCCGGGACGCCACGCGGTGACGTTTCCCTGGGTCCACGGGTCGGTGCCCCAGCTGCGGGTGCACGGCATGGTCGGCGTCAACCGCGGCGCCGTCTCCGGCCCCTCCGCGCGCTTGATCCGCTCAGGCGCTCTCGGCAGCGCGCGTCCAGTTCGGCCGGGCCGGTCCCGCCCCGGGCCGCCACCACCCCTCTGCGGCCTCGACCCAGGTGCGGTCGGATACACCGAACACCGCCACGTCCAGCACGGTCGACGAAGCAGTCTGCGTCGCGACGCATCAGGTCCCAGGTGTGCAGCCAGCCGTTTTCGAGGGCGTCCGGCAGGCAGTGGTATCCGCCATCAGGCTGGCCCTGCGGGCCAGCAGTTCGCCGACGTCCTCGGCGCCGGTTTCGCCGTCGATGGCCAGGGCTAACGAGGGGAACGGGCGCCCGACCGTCCCGGGGTCGCCGTGGTGAGATGTTCGATCAGCGCGGCGCGGAAGGCGGCGGGCTGGTCCAGGTGCGGTGCGTGCCCGGAGTCCGGGATCACTTTCTCGCGATAGTCGCCGTAGGTGTCGAGCACCGTGCGGGTCTGCGCGACCATCGGCTGGGGCGGGAAGGTCTCCGCGCCCGGCCAGCCCGGTACCGCGCCGATCGATCCCAGGTAGGCCAGGTCGTACAGCGAGGTGTCGGAGACGATCACGTCGTCGGCGCCCCGCAGCCAGAGGATCGGCGGTTTCGGGTCCACCTCGGACAGATCGCTGATCCGCAGGTGAGTGGGTGCCATGGTGTTCAGCACGCCACGCTCCCCCGGTGCGATCCCGGGCCAGTCTCCGGTGGTGGCGGTGGTGCCCGGATAGTGGTCGTCATCGACGCGGGTGGACAGCATGGATTCCACCAGCATGTCCAGGTGCGCCGGCACGCACGGCGGCTTGACGTAGTGCGCCAGCAGCACCTGGCGCGGTGACAACTCGGACTCGTGGCCGGTGTCACCGCCGGCCAGTCGCTGCACGAACTCGGCGTTCGCGCTGCCGGCGCCGGAGCCGGCGGCGCTGGGATGACACAGTCGGCCGTCGGTGCCGCGGGTGCCCCCGAAACCGTACGGGGACACCGGGTTCACTAGCGTCAGGGACGCGATCGCCGCAGGGGCGCCGAGCAGGTACCGCAGCAGTACGCCTCCACCCATGCTCCAGCCGACCAAGTGCAGCGGGGCGAGATCCAGGGCGGACACCAGTGCGGCGAGGTCGTCCGAGTAGTCGTCGAGGCCGCGGGTGGCGTCCACCGGTTCGGGGTCGGTGTCGCCGAAACCGCGCAGGTCCATCGCGAGCGGCCGGAAGCCTTCGGGCAGCGGTAGCATCGTCGTCTGCCAGAACAGGCTCGACGACACGTTGCCGTGGACGAACAGCACCGGCACTCCGGCACGGTTCTCCGCCTCGAGCACGTTGACGGTCAGCCGCCCGGTACCGACGCGGCGTGCGATCACGCCGGGGAGAAGGGTGGTCACGCTGTTCCTTTCCGCCGAGTCAGCCGGCGACCTGCGGCTCGGTCACGGAGCTACCGACGATGCCCGTTGTGCGCAACGCGCTACTTCGGTCCACCACGCCGCCTGGCGCCGCGATCCCCGTCGTAGCAGCGACGACGGTAGGTGATCCACTCGGAGGAAGACATGTGGGTGGCCCACATGTTTTGCCCGCTGGCGACAGGCAACGGCGTTCGCTCGGCAGTCTGGGGAGAATTCAATGATCTTCGAGGTCAGGTCCGTTGGCGAGAGATGAGGAGCCGCTCGTAGGAGACGGTGCGACCCCGAGCATCATCCGCGCGGCGGGCGGGGCGAGAGGTGCTGTCGTTCGTGCCGGGCGCTGTTCCGCGCGAACCGCTCCCACCCGCGGCGGCGGGCGAGGATGCCCTCGCCGCTTCGGCTCGTCCGATCCGGCGGCTCCATGACGTCGCGCAGGGCTGGACACCACCTGCCGACGCCATCTGGGCGACGCTGCTCGGCACACGGAACATCCCGTTCATCGACACCGGCGCCGAACTGTTCGGCCACCGCGACTACTGCCCGGGCAGCGTGGTCTTCCGCGACGGGCTCCCGGCGGCCATCCTCGCCGACGCCTTCGGGATGTCCGCCCGCAGCGCCGTGGCTTTGTCCCTGTGGCCGGGCGAATAATCCATCGCTTCCATCGGACCAGCCGCACCCGCTACCGGCCGCGATGACGCCGATCGCCCCGTTGACCGCCGTGGCGGGCGCGGCCGGATCTGACCCGGCGATGGCGGGTGGTCGGGCGGGGAACGTGGGGTGGTGCCGCGCGGCTCTGGACCCGGGCGGTCGGCCGCCCGGGTCCAGGGCCGCGCGGGGTCAGGCGTCGCGGCGCCTGAGCAGGAACGCCGCGACGGCCATCAGCGCGGCGGTCCAGGCGGCGAACACCCCGTAGCCCTGCCACGGGGTCAGCAGGTCGTCCTTGCCCTGGTGCGCCTGGGCGATCAGGTGGCCCGCCTCGGAGGGCAGGTAGGCGTGCACGTGGTCGCCGATGCTGCCGGGCAGCAGCTGGGCCAGCGGCGCGAGCACCAGCACGAACGCGATCACGCCGGTGATACCGCCGGCGGGGTGCCGGACGATCGCACCGACCGCGAGGGCGAACAGCCCGAGCATCGCCAGGTAGAGGCCGCCGCCGATGACGGCGCGCAGGACGCCGGGGTCGCCGATCGCCACCGGCGCCTTGCCGTGCAGGATCGCCGCGCCGATGAAGAACGACACGAACGACACCACGAGGCCGAAGACCAGCACGATCAGCGCGAACACGGTGGCCTTGGCCCAGAGCATCGGCAGCCGCCGGGGCACCGCGAGCAGGCTGGCGCGGATCATGCCGGTGGAGTACTCGGAGGCGATCACCAGCACGCCGAGGACGCAGACGGTCAGCTGGCTCAGCGAGAAGCCGCTGCCGAGGATGGTGCCGACCGGGTCGGCGACGACCCGCGCGCGGTCGCCGGCGTCGGCCTTGTCCCACTGCCCGACCGTGAGGCCCACGAACAGCGCGGTGAAGCCGAGGTCGAGCACCACCAGCAGGACGAGCGACCACAGCGTGGAGCGCACCGAGCGGATCTTGGTCCATTCGGCGAGCATCAGGCGGCCGAACCCGGGACGGGCGAACGAGCCGGGGTCGCTCGCGGGCTTGCGGGCGGGCGCGTCGGCGGCGGTCATCGCTTCTCCCCCTGCTCTGCGGGCGCGGTGCCCTCCGCGGGCGCGGCGCCGGCGCCGCCCGGCGGCGACGGCGGCGGGACGGCCGGCGCGTCCGGTCCGGCGGCGGCGCCGTACTCGACGCTGTCGCGGGTCAGTTCCATGAACGCCGCCTCGAGGGAGCCGCGGCGCGGCGTCAGCTCGTGCAGGACGGCGCCCTCGGCGGCGGCCAGTTCCCCGACGCGGGGCGCCTCCATGTGGGTGACGGTGAGGACGGTGTCGCCGTCCGGGGCGACCTTGGCGCCCTCGGCGGCGAGCACACCGGCGAGCCGGGCCGCGTCCGGGCTGCGGACGATCACCATCTTCTCGGTGCTGCGCTCGATGAACTCCTCGGTGGAGCAGTCGGCGATGAGCCGGCCGCGGCCGATGACGATGAGGTGGTCGGCGGTGACGGCCATCTCGTTCATCAGGTGGCTGGAGACGAACACGGTGCGGCCCTGCGCGGCGAGCCGCTGCATGAGGGTGCGGATCCAGACGATGCCCTCGGGGTCCAGGCCGTTGACGGGCTCGTCCAGGATCAGCACGGACGGGTCGCCGAGGAGCGCGGCCGCGATCCCGAGCCGCTGCCCCATGCCGAGGGAGAACCCGCCGGCGCGCTTGCGGGCGACGTCGGTGAGGCCGACGAGGTCGGCGACCTCGTCGACGCGGCGGCGCCCGATGCCCTGCGTCTGCGCCAGGCACAGCAGGTGGTTGTAGGCGCTTCGGCCGGTGTGCACGGCGCGGGCCTCCAGCAGCGCGCCGACCACCCGCATCGGGGCGGGGAGGTCGCGGTAGTGGCGGCCGGCGATGCGGGCGTCGCCGCGGGTGGGCCGGTCCAGGCCGAGCAGCAGCCGCATGGTCGTCGACTTCCCGGCGCCGTTGGGGCCGAGGAATCCCGTCACCCGTCCGGGGACGACGGTGAAGGACAGGTCGTCCACGGCGGTCTTGTCGCCGTAGCGCTTGGTGAGGTGCTCCGCCTCGATCATGCGCGCGTCCCGGGGGTCGGTTCCAGTGATCGGGATCACACTAGCGCGGGGGACGGCCCGCGCGGATCCTCCCGTGAGCCGATGCGCCTCCACCCCTGGTAGGGCATCGGGGGCGGCGGGCGGGGCCCGCGTACCGCGCGGGGAGCAGCCGTGGTCACTCCCGGCGCCGGACGCCTGAGCGGGCCCGTTCCGGGGAGGATGATCAGGACCCCCTGGAGGAGTGATGACCGCTGTGACCGATCCGCCCGCGCCGCCGCCCGGCGCGTCCGCCGCGCCGGCGCCGGAGCCCGCCGGGCGCCGCCGTCCGCGGCTGCGCAGGTGGGGGCGGCGGCTGCTGATCGCCGCGGTGGTGCTGCTGGCGGCGGTCACCGTGTTCTCCTTCGCCTACAACGCGGCGACGGCGGGCCGGGCGAAGCCCCCGGCCGGAGCGCTGTTCACCGAGGCGGACGGGGTCCGGACCCGCTACCGGGCATGGGGGACGAGCGGGACGCCGGTGGTGCTGGTGCACGGCGCGTTCGAGTCCGCCGACACGTGGGCGTCGGCCGCGCCGCTGCTGGCCGCCCGGCACCGCGTGTACGCGCTGGACCTGACCGGCTGGGGGTACAGCGAGCGGCGCGGCCCGTTCGACGCCGCGCACCAGGCCGCCCAGCTGCTCGGCTTCCTGGACGCGATGCACCTGGACCGGGCGACGCTGGTGGGGCACTCCAGCGGCGCCGGGGTGATCGTGGCGGCGGCGCTGCGGGAGCCGGGGCGGGTGTCCGGGCTGGTGTTCCTGGACGGCGACGCCCTCGACACCGGTGCCGGCTCCGGCTCCGACAAGCTGCGGTTCGTGCTGCGCGACCCGTACCGGACGACGGTGACCCGGCTGGTCGTCCGGTCGGACTGGGCGATCCGGACGCTCTACCGGGCGCAGTGCGGGCCGTCCTGCCCGCGCCTGGACGAGGCGGGCGTGGAGCAGTGGCGGCGCCCGTTCCAGATGCCGGGCGCGGAGGACGCGCTGTGGAACATGCAGGCGGTGGTGGGGCTTCCCGCGGGCCGGGTGGCGGAACTGAGCCGGGTGCGGGTGCCGAAGGCGGTGGTGTTCGGGGCGGACGACGACGTGTTCTCGCGCCGGTCGCCGTTCGAGACGGCGCGGCGGATCGGCGCCCCCTCCCCCGTGATCATCCCGGGCGCGCACCATCTGTCGCTGGTGTCGCATCCCCGGCAGGTGGCGGACGGGATCCTGGCGACGGCGCCCTGACCCCGGGAACGCCCGAGACGGCATCCGGCACAGCGGGTGTTCGACACGGCGGCGTCCGGCACGTCCCGGCACGGTGGCGTCCCGACACGGCGGCGGGCGCCCCCCCCGGGGGGGGGGGGGTGCCCCCCGGGCCGTGGCGGTCTCGGGGGTCAGGCGGCGACGCCGTCGGCGGCGTTGATGTCCTTGTGGAACCGCTTGTGCACGTAGAGGCGCTCGCCGAGCGAGTCGCAGCGCCACCACAGGCCGGAGGGCGGGCCGATCCGGGTGTGGCGGGGAAGCTCGCGCAGCACCTCGTTGACCGGCGTCATGCGCAGCCGCCCGGACCGGCACACCAGGATGCGCCGGTCGGTGACCACCACGACCCGGTAGGCGTTGGTGAACAGGATGATCCAGTACGACAGCAGGGCGAAGTACTGGCTGGTCGTCTGCGCTCCGAAGACGGCCTGGACGTTCTCGCCCGGCTGCAGGACGTGGGCCGCGTTGGCGCGCATCTTGTCGCGGATGGCCACGGGTGGGGACCTTTCTCGCGGAGCGCGTGGGCGGCCCGGCGGCCGCCGTCACGGCGCCGCACCGGCGGTCCCACTGCCCTCGGGGGTTGTCAGAGGCCTTGATTGTGCCACCACCGCCCCGACGTAGTGCGTCTTTTCGTGTCTTGACGCAATTTGCAGCGACGAATCCATACAGGTCGGGCCGGGCAGACGCGCCGGACCGGCGGCGGCGACCCGCGGCCGCCGCCGCCCGCGCCGCGACCGGGTTTATTGACGCCCTGCCAATAATTGCGGGAGGATGGCGGGAGGAACAGGCCGCCGACCCCGGGAGGCCCCGTGACCACCCCCCGCGCCTCGTCCGCGCCGGTGCCCTCCGGCGGCCTGCTCGCCGAGCGGCTCGCCGACCGGGACGTGCTGCGCACCCTCGCCGCCGAGCCGCTGGTCGGCCTCGGCGCCGGCCGCGCCCTGCTCATGCAGCTGGCGCACCCGGCGGTCGCGCGGGGCGTCGCCGAGCACAGCGACTTCGCCGAGCGGCCCCTCGCCCGGCTGTTCGGCACCCTGGACTTCCTGCTCGTCACCACGTTCGGGACGCCCGAGCAGGTCGGGCGGATCGCCGCGAAGGTCCGCGGCGTCCACACCGCCGTCCGCGGCGAGGGCTACTCGGGCAACGACCCGGACCTGCAGTTGTGGGTGAACGCCACCCTCATCGACTCCGCCCTGTACATCTACGAGCACGTCATGCGGCCCGGCGACGGCGAGCCCGACCTCGCCGAGGAGTACTACCGGCAGGCGCGGATCGTCGCGGAGGTCCTCGGCTGCCCCCTGGACGCCCAGCCGCCCGACCTGGCGGCGTTCCGCGCCTACATGGCCGAGACGGTGGCGTCGCTGGAGGTCACCGACACCGCCCGCGAGGTCGCCGCCGCCGTGCTGTACCCGCGCAAGCTGCGCGCCCTCGCGCCCGCGCTCGCGGTGTTCCGCCTCGTCACGACCGCGCTGCTGCCGGAGGCGCTGCGCGACCAGTACGGGCTGCCCTGGACCCACAACCGGCGCCGCGCCGCCGACCTGGTGCTGCGCACCGCCACCGACCTGCACCACCTCACCCCGGCGTTCCTGCGGCGCCCGCCGCGGCCGCTGCTGGTCCGGCTGGCCCGGCACCGCGTCGACCGCACCCTCGCCAGCCGCCGCGACCGCCGCCGGCGCGGCCGCCCCTGACCCTCCAGAGACCGCCGATGCTGGGCATCTACGCCGACCTGCCCTGGTCCTACGCGGCGGGCGCCGGCATCGCGCTGGCCGCCGCGCACCAGCTCCGCGGCGCCCGCCGCGCGACCGCGGCCGCCGCCCCGGACGCCCCGAACCCACCGGACGCACCGGCCGGGGACGCCGCCGAGCCGGTGCCGGGCCGGGCGCCGCGCGTCGAGGGCGCCACCGGAGGCCGCCACTTCGCCCTCGCGATGGCCTACAGCCTGCTGATCTTCGTCCCGACGAGCCTGTTCGTCACGGCGACGCACCCGCAGTGGGCGACGCTGCAGCAGGCCTCGCACCTCTCGCACGGCGCCCTGACGGCCCTGGCCGCTGGCGAGGCCGCACTGACCGCCGCCGGCTTCCTGATCACCCGCGGCCTCCTGGTCGCCGGGCGGATCCGGTGGGCGGCCTGCCAGGTGATCCTGGCGAACCTGCTGATGTTCCTGGCGGTCGTGCACGGCCCGGACGGCGACGGCTGGAAGCGGTTCCTGTCCACCGACCGGGCCGACTACCGGGCGTTCCCGCCGTTCCTGAACACCCGGGACCTCGGCGCGATCAGCGGCCACGTCGCGGACTTCCTCACCTCCGGCCTCGCCGCCGCCCTCTACGCCACCGGCGCCCTCGCGCTCGGCGCGCTCGGCCTGATCATGGGCGTGCTGCACCAGTTCGGGCTGACCGACGCCGGCGCCGACGGCCCCGGCCCGCTGCGCGCCGCGCTCGTCGCCGGGTTCGTCGGCGCCGGCGCGGCGATCGTCGCGGTGCTGACGTCGGCTCTGGTCGACGGGCTCGGCTGGGTCGCGCTCGCCGCGATCGTCCCCGTCCTCTGGGTCGCGATCATCGCGCGGGGCGCGTTCGCCGCCGTCGTCGCCGCCGACCTCGCGCTCCCCGCCGAGCAGGACGCCTGACCCGCCGCCTCCCGATCAGCCGCCCCCGATCAGCCGCGCCCCGATCAGCCGACGGAGGTGTACGCGACGACCCCGCGGCGCATCGCGTCCATCGCGCGGCGCGCCGTCTTGCGCAGGTGCGAGTTCTCCGGCGCGGCGTCGACGACCTGCCCGAGCAGGTCCAGCAGCTGCTTGACCGCGCGGACGAAGTCGCCGGCGGTCAGGTCGCTCTCCAGCAGCACCTCGTCGAGCTCGTCGCCCTTCGCCCACCGGTACGCCGTCCACGCGAACCCCAGGTCCGGCTCGCGCAGGAACGACACCCGGTTGTCGCGCTCGACGGCCTCCAGCTCGCCCCACAGCCGCACCATCGCCGCCAGCGCGTCCTGCGACGGGCCCGTCGGGGTGCGCGGCGGCGCCGCGTCGTCGGGCTGCCGCGACTCGTACACCAGCGCCGACACGCACGCGGCGAGCTCGGCGTGGTCGAGCTTGTCCCACAGCCCGGCGCGCAGGCTCTCCGCGGTCAGCAGGTCCAGTTCGTTGTAGATCCGGCCGAGGCGGCGGCCCTCGGCGGTGACGTCGTCGCCGTCGAGGTAGCCGAGCTGCTGCAGGACGGCGCAGACCCGGTCGAACGTCCGGGCGATCACCTGGGAGCGGCCTTCGACGCGGCGCCGCAGCTGCTCGGTCTCCCGGTCGAGGCGGTGGTACCGCTCGGCCCAGCGGGCGTGGTCCTCGCGCTTGTCGCAGCCGTGCACGGGATGGGCGCGCAGGTCGGCACGCAGCCGGGCGATCTCGGCGTCGTCGGCGGCGGCGTCACCGCGGGTGCGGCGCCGCTCCCGCACGTCGTCGGGCACCTTGTTGCGCAGCGTGGACGCCAGGTCGCGGCGGTCCTGCGGGTTGCGGGGGCTGAACGACTTCGGGATGCGGATCCGGTCGACGGGCTCCACCGCCCGCGGGAAGTCCTGGATGGACAGCCGCTGCACCGACCGGTTCACCGTCAGCACCAGCGGCGCGGGCCCGTCGGAGCGGCGCCCCACGCCCGGGTCCAGGACGACGGCGAGGCCCGACCGCCGCCCCGACGGCACCAGGATCACGTCGCCGGGCCGCAGGTGCTCCAGCGACTTCGCGGCCTCCGCGCGCCGCGCCGACGACCGCTCCCGGGACAGCTCCGCCTCCCGGTCCGACAGCCGCCGCCGCATCGCCGCGTACTCCATGAAGTCGCCGAGATGGCATTCGGCGGCCTTGGCGTACCCCTCCAGCGCCTCCTCGTTCTTGCGGACCTGCCGCGCCAGGCCCACCACGGCCCGGTCGGCCTGGAACTGCGCGAACGACTCCTCCAGCAGCGTCCGGGCCCGCTCGATCCCGACCGCGCCGACCAGGTTCACCGCCATGTTGTACGACGGCCGGAAGCTGGAGTTCAGCGGGTAGGTGCGGGTGCCGGCGAGGCCCGCGACCGACGCCGGCTCCACGCTCGGGCCCCACACCACCACGGCGTGGCCCTCCACGTCGATGCCGCGGCGCCCGGCCCGGCCCGTCAGCTGCGTGTACTCCCCCGGCGTCAGGTCGACGTGCGCCTCGCCGTTCCACTTGTCGAGCTTCTCGATCACCACGGTGCGGGCCGGCATGTTGATGCCGAGCGCGAGCGTCTCCGTCGCGAACACCGCCTTGATCAGCCCGCGGGTGAACAGCTCCTCGACGATCTCCTTGAACGTCGGCAGCATCCCCGCGTGGTGCGCGGCGACGCCCCGCTGCAGCGCCTCCAGGAAGTCGCCGTAGCCGAGGATCCGCAGGTCCTCCGGCGAGATGTCGGAGGTGCGCAGCTCCACGTGCGCGCGGATCTCCTCGGCCTCCTCCTTGGAGGTCAGCCGGATCCCCGCGTGCAGGCACTGCAGCACCGCCGCGTCGCAGCCGGCGCGGCTGAAGATGAACGTGATCGCCGGCAGCAGCCCCGCCCGGTCCAGCCGCTCGATCACGTCGGGGCGGGCCGGCGGCCGGAACCGCTGCGGGCGCGGCGCCCGGCGGCGGCCGGTGCGGCGCCCCTGGTTGACCTTGGCGCGCCGGACCTCCTCCACCGCCATCCGCGTCAGCTGCGGGTTCAGCCGGGCCTGCCGGTCCTTGCCCTTGCCGGTGTCGACGAACAGGTCGTACAGCCGCGTCCCCACCAGCATGTGCTGGAACAGCGGGACGGGCCGGTGCTCGTCCACGATCACCGCGGTGTCGCCGCGGACCTCGTGCAGCCACTCGCCGAACTCCTCGGCGTTGGACACCGTCGCCGACAGCGCCACGATCCGCACCGAGTCCGGAACGTGGATGATCACCTCTTCCCAGACGGCGCCGCGGAACCGGTCGGCGAGGTAGTGCACCTCGTCCATCACCACGAACGCCAGCCCCGCCAGGGTCGGCGACTGCGCGTACAGCATGTTCCGCAGCACCTCCGTGGTCATCACCACGATCGGCGCCTCGCCGTTGACGCTGTTGTCGCCGGTGAGCAGCCCCACCTTCTCCGGGCCGTAGCGGCGGACGAGGTCGGCGTACTTCTGGTTCGACAGCGCCTTGATCGGCGTGGTGTAGAAGCACTTGGTGCCGCCGGTGAGCGCCAGGTGGACCGCGAACTCCCCGACGACGGTCTTGCCGGAACCGGTGGGCGCCGCGACCAGCACGCCGCTGCCGCCCTCCAGCGCCCGGCACGCCTCGATCTGGAACGCGTCCAGCTCGAAGTCGTACAGGGTGCGGAAGTCCAGCAGGGCAGGGCCGTTCCCTGCGGTGCGCGCGCGGTAGGCCGCGTACCGCCCGGCCGGGCTGTCCGCGGCCTGCGCGGTGTCGGGGGAGGTCATGACATCGAGCCTACGGTTTCGACCGGCCCGTTTCCCAATTCGGGACGCCTTTTCCCACGCGTCCCTCGAAGACGCACGCGCAACGGGCCGCGCAGGGCCGGGAGACGGTCAGCGGGCGCGGCCGCCGCCCTCCAACTCCGCGTCGATCGCCTCCAGGTCCAGGGGCGACGCCTCGTCGTCGGACAGCTCCGCGTCGGGATCGGGCCTGCGGACCTTGCGGCGGTCGTGGAAGAACGCCAGCACCTCGGCGATCTCGAACAGCACCACCGTCGGCACCGCCAGCGCCAGCATCGTGAACGGGTCCTGGCTGGGCGTGGCGACCGCCGCGAACACGAACACCCCGAACACGATCAGCCGCCGCGACTTGCGGATCCGCTCGTGGGTGAGGACCCCGGCCAGGTTCAGCATCACCACGAACAGCGGCAGCTCGAACGTCAGACCGAAGATCAGCAGCATCGCCTGGGCGTACCCCAGGTAGTCCTGGATGCCGACCAGCACCTTGGTGTCGCCCGGCGCGAGCCCGATGAAGATCTTCAGGCCCTTGTCCATCGTCAGGTACGCCAGCGCGGCGCCCGCGAGGAACAGCGGGACCGCCGCGCCCATGAACGTGTACGTCCAGCGGCGCTCCCGCTTGTACAGCCCCGGCGCCACGAACGCCCAGATCTGGTACAGCCAGATCGGCGACGACAGCACCGCGCCGACGATCAGCGCGACCTTCAGGTGCACGAAGAACCCGTCGAAGATCCCGTGGACCACCAGGTCGCACTCGCCGCCCAGGCAGTGCTCCTGCGGGATCCGCGTGTAGGGCTTCTGCAGGAACTTCCAGATCGGGTCGAACAGCAGCCACGCGACGATCCCCCCGGCCACGAGCCCGAGAATCGCCTTGATCAACCGGTTGCGCAGCTCACGCAGGTGTTCCATGAGCGGCATGCGGCCGTCGGGCGCGGTGTTCTGCCTGGGCTTCATGACGGGCTTTCGGGCTCGGTTCGGCTGGGGGTGTGCGACCTGGTCGGGCTGGTCAGCCCTGGCGCATCCGGCCCGGGTCCGACACCGGCACGCCCTCGATCGGCTCACCGGACGCCAGCGCGCCCCGGCTGCGCTGCCCGCCCTCGGCGGCGGCCGCCTCGCGCTCCAGCCGCGCCGCCTCCTCGCGCAGCCGCGCCGCCTTGTCCCGCGCTTCCGACGACGGCTCGGCGGCGGCCGGGGCGTCCTTGGCGTCCTCGGAACCGTCGTCGTGCAGGCCCTTGGTCTCGGCCTTCAGGATCCGCGCCGACTTGCCCAGCGACCGGGCGAGCTGGGGGAGCTTCGCCGATCCGAACAGCAGCAGTACGACCACCAGAATGATCAGAATCTCGGGCGTACCCAGTCCAGCCATGACAATCCTCTTCAGCAGGGGTCCTCAGGACGATCGTACGCCGTCCTGGGGCGCTTGTGGCACTCGTGCGTCCTGGAGTTCGGACAGTTCATCGCGCAACGCCGACTGTTTGGGCGCCAGCCGCCGCCTGGTGCGCTCCAGTTCACGCCCGAACCGCCGAACGCCCAGGTACACGCGGAACGCGCACCAGGCGAGCACGGCCAGGCCGACGAAGCCCAGCGACACCGACACTCCAACCCACGACACGCCCGCCACGGTAGCCGATCTCCCGGCGCGGCGCCCCACCGGCACGGCCCGAGCGCGCCATCGCCCGCACCCGCCGAGGCCCGGGGCTCGCGGAAGCGCGGACGGTCACGCCATCCCGTACAGCGCCAGCGCGCGGGACGCGTCGTCGCGGACGTCCTCGGCCAGCGCCTCCGGCGACACCACCCGGCCCTGGTCGCCCAGCCGCAGCGCAAGACCCCGCACCCACCGCGTGTCCGGCGTGCGCAGCACCACCCGCAGCCGCCCCTCCCCGAGCTCCTCCACGCTCTCGCACGGGTAGTAGTCGGCCACCCACCGGCCGCGCGCCGTCAGCTCCAGCGTCACCGCCACGTCCTGCGGCGACGGCCGGAACAGCCCGGCGTCCACGTCGATCGGCTCCGCCTCCTCGGGCACCTCCGCCGGCACGTCCAGCACCGTCAGATCGAAGATCCGGTCCAGCTTGAACAGCCGCACCGCCTCCGCGCGGCGGCACCACCCCTCCAGGTAGGTGTTGCCCTCCACCACCAGCAGCCGCATCGGGTCCACGTCCCGCTCGGTGTTCTCGTCCCGCGCCGGCACGTAGTACCGCAGATGGACGCGGCGGCCCTGCGCGATCGCGTCCCGCAGCGTCCCGAGGCCCGTGCGCGCCGAGTCCGCCGACCCGCCCCGCGCGTCGACCTCCACGGCCACCTTGCTCGACACCGCCGCCGCGGCGCCCGCCGCCGACTCCAGCTTCGCGATCACCCGCGACAGCGCGTCCCGGTCGTGCAGGTCCGGGATGCCCGCCAGCATCCGCAGCGCCACCAGCAGCGCCGACGCCTCGTCCACCTTCAGCCGCAGCGGCCGCGCGATCGACTCCGCCTCCGCCACCGTGATCTCCCCGCCCTCGTAGGACAGGTCGATCGGGCAGTACGGGTCCGGCGCGCGCAGCTCCACGCACCACAGCAGGTTCAGGTCGTCGATCAGCTGCTTCTCGGTCACCCCGAACGCCGCCGCCGCCTCGCCGAGCAGCACCGAGTCCCGGTTCACCACGTACGGCACCAGCGCCAGCAGCCGCGCCAGCCGGTCCGTCGACGTCGTCGCCGGCGCCTTCGCGGCCTTCACCGGCGCTTTCACCGGCGCCTTGCCCGTCCTCGCGTTCATCGCCCCGCTCACCCCAGCACCGACTTCAGCTGCTGGATGACCGCCTCCCGCAGGTCCGGCGGATCCAGCACCACCACGTCATCGGCGAACCGCGCCAGGTACGGCGCGAACCGCTCCACGTCACGGAAGGTCAGGACGGCCTCGTCCCACTCCCCGTCCCCCACCGGGCGCACGTCCCGCGCCCACCGCCGCGGCCCCTGCGCCGCGCCGGCCCGCAGCCGCACCGTCGCCGGCCGCGGCTCGGTCACCGGGTCGCCCCAGTCGAACGCGATCTTCCGCACGTCCACCCCGTCCGGGACGGTCACCGACCCGTCCGGGCCGTCCGGCGCCACCTCGCCGACGATGCGGCTCAGCCGGAACACCCGCTCCTCGTCGCGGTCCCGGTCGAACCCCACCACGTACCAGCGGCCCCGCCGCGACACCACGCCCCACGGCTCCAGGTGCCGCCGCGCCACCGACGTCCGGCCGATCCCCTGGTAGTCGAACGCCACCGGACGGCCGTCGCGGACCGCCTCCCACAGCGCCGGGAACGCCGGATCGCCGGTGTTCACCCGCGGCTCCACCCCCACCGCCGTGGCCACGTCCGTCTCCACCCCGGCCGCCCGCAGCTTCAGCAGGGCGCCGGAGGCGGCCTCCGCCATGCTCGCGCGCTGCCACACCCGCGCCGCCAGCCCCAGCACCGCCGCCTCGTCCGGCGTCAGATGGATGTCGGGCAGCTCGTAGGCCTGCGGCGGGATCCGGTACCCGATCTCCTCGCCGCCGCCGCCCTGCTGGTCGCTGCCCACCTCCAGCGGCACGCCCAGCTCGCGCAACTCCTCCTTGTCGCGCTCGAACATCCGCTTGAACGCCTCGTCGGAGTCCGGGTAGCCCGGCACCGCCCGCCGGATCTGCTCGGCGGTCAGATAGCGCCGGGTGGCGAGCAGGCAGACCACCAGATTCAGCAGGCGCTCGGTCTTGCGCCGCGACACTTCGCCACCAACCCCTTCCGCGGAGCCTCCGCTCCGCCCCTCCGCTCCGCGACCTCCGGCGGCCCCGGCCGGGCCGACGGCCCGATCACGCCCCCGCCCGTCGCCCAGGACGCTACCGTTTCCCGGTGTGATCCGATGGCGCAAAGGCACAGTAGAGGGCATCCGCCGCGAATGGCCGGGGGCGGTCGAACTCGACGTCGTGATCGGGGACGACGGCGCGCACCGCGCACTGGCCTACCCCGACCTGGTCGGACGCCCCGAACCCGGCGACACCGTCCTGCTCAACACTACGGCCTTGGCGCTGGGCCTCGGCACCGGCGGCTACGCCATGGTCGTCGCCGTCCCCGACCGGCTCCCGCCCGACCCGACCGGCCCCGGCCACCTCGTCAAGGCCCGCTACACGCCCCTGCAGGCCACCGTCCTCGGCGCCGACGAGCAGGACTCCCCGCACCACGAGACGCTCCGCGACGCCGACTCCCTCGGCGGCATGCCCGTCGTCGTCGCCGACCTGCACTCCGCGCTCGCGCCGATCCTCGCCGGCCTGCTCGCCGCGCGCCCCGGCGCCCGGATCGTCTACCTCATGCCGGACGGCGGCGCGCTGCCGTCCTGGTTCTCCATGTCCATCGCCCGCCTCAAGGACGCCGGCGCCCTCGCCGCCACCGTCACCGCGGGGCAGGCGTTCGGCGGCGACCTGGAGGCCGTCACCGTCCACACCGGCCTCCTCGCGGCCCGGCTGGTCCTGGACGCCGACGCCGTCGTCCTCGCCCAGGGCCCCGGCAACCTCGGCACCGGCACGAAATGGGGCTTCTCCGGCGTCTCGGCGGGCGAGGCCGTCAACGCCGCCTCCATCCTGGACGGACGGCCCGTCGCGTCCCTGCGGGTCAGCGAGGGCGACAAGCGGGAACGCCACATCGGCGTCTCCCACCACTCCCTCACCGCCTACGGCCGCGTCGCCCTCGCCCGCGCCGACGTCCCCGTCCCGGAACTCGGCGGCGCGTTCGGCGCCCGCGTCGCGGCCGAGGCCGCCCCGCTCGGCGACCGCCACGCCCTCGTCCCCGTCCCCGTCGACGGCCTCCACGACACGCTCAGGGCCGCGGAGAAGGACTGGGGCGTCCGCCTGTCCACCATGGGCCGCCGCCTCGACGAGGACCTCGCCTACTTCCTCACGGCCGCCGCCGCCGGCCGCCACACCGCCGCCCTCCTCGGCTGACCGCCGCGGGGCCGGCGGACGCCCTCACAGCACCGCCGGCTCCGCGCCCGCGGCCCCCTTCTCCTCAGGGCCCGCCGTCGCCTCAGCGGCCTCGTGCGCCGCGGCCTCCTCGGCCGTGTACGACGACGAGAACGTGAACGCGCGGGGCGACGGCCCCTGCGCGCGCAGCAGGTCCAGCCGCTCCAGCGCCTCCTCCACCGTCGGGACGTACCCCGCCGGGATCCACCACAGCACCATGTGCGCCTCGACGTGGCGCCGGAACCACTCGCGGCGCCGCCGCAGCGTCTCCAGGTGCGCGGTGCGGTAGACGAAGTCCCACAGGGCCTCCTGCGACTCCCACACCGAGTAGTTGATGATCACGTCCTCGCCGGCGGGGCGCATCCCCGTGGCGTCCGCCCGCCCCTCCTCGACCAGCCGCCACACGAACCCCGGGGCGCCGTCGGCGAGCGCGTTCACCGGGTCGAGCATCGCCACGAAGTCCGCGGTCCGCGGGTCGTCGAGCGGGTACCGGAGCGTGCCCACGTTGAACTGGGCGAGGTGGAAGCCGGCGCGAAGATCCTCTTGAGCGGTCATGGCGTCACTCCACCACGCCCGCCGCTTCTATGTCAATCCTCATTGTTTTTAGAGGGTTCGGCCACCACGCAGCACCACCCCGGCCGCGCGTCCATCCGCACCCGCACCCCCTCCGAGCCCTCCACCAGCCCCTCCAGCAGCGCCAGGTTCATCCCGCACACCAGCGGCGGGAACCGCTCCGCCACCGCGTGGAACGGGCAATTGCGCATCCGTAGCACCGCCCCACCGCCCTCACCGCCGCGCTCGGCGGCCCCGCCGTCCTCGGCGTCCTCGGCGTCCTCGAGGACCGGCTCGTACCCGCGCTCCTCCAGCACCTTCGCCAACGCGTCCAGATCACCGCACGGCGCCCCGGCCGCCAGCGCCGCACCCTCACGCCGCGCCGCCTCCCGCACCTCCCGATCCAGCCCCGCCCGCTCCGCCGCCTCCGCCAGCAGACCCGCCGCCGTCCCGTAATCCCGCGCGGGCAACGACACCCCGCGCTCCACCGCCGACCGCCGGTACACCTTCGCCGGACGCCCCGCCCCCGGCCCCGAACGCCCCGACAACCGCCGGCTCCCCGCCTCCAGCAGCCCCCCGTCCACCAGCTTGTCCAGATGGAACGCCGCCAGCGTCCGCCCCACCCCCGCGGCCTCCGCCGCCTCGTTCCGCCCCACCTCGCGGCCCCGGCCCACCACGAACTCGTACAACCGCCGCCGCACCGGATCCTGCAGCAGCGCCACCGCCTCGATGTCCTCCACCCCGCCATTCTAAGAACAGCGCGGATAGACCATAGAAACGCCGACGGCCGCCGCCGGAGAAGACAAGCCCCCGGCGACGGCCGACCAACGAACTCAGATCAATGCGCGCCCAGCAGATCCACCACGAACACCAGCGTGTCCGACCCCCGGATCCCGTACTGCGCCAACCCCTTCGACCCGTACCCCAGCGACGGCGGCACCACCAGCAGCAACCGGCTCCCCACCCGCTGCCCCAGCAACGCCTGATCCCAGCCCTTCATCACCTGACCCGTCCCCACCACCACACCGAACGGATGCCCCGCCGACCACGACGAATTGAACACCCGCCCATCACGCCAGAAATACCCCGCGTACTGCGTCGCCAGCAGCTGCCCCTTCCGCAGCACCGGCCCATCCCCCCGCACCAGCGTCCGCACCTGCAACCTCTTCGGCGCCGCCGCCTTCGGCACCGTCACCACCGGCGCCTGCCCCGCCGGCGCGTCCGACACCCTCGGCAACGACGGATCGTCCAACGGCGCCTGCTTCACCCCGTGCGGCCCCGCCTTCCCCGAATACACCCCCAGCACGTCCAGCACGTACACCAGCGTGTCCCCCGACCCCACCTGATGCCGCGCGTCACCCGCCGCCCCGAACCCGTCCTTCGGCGGAATCCGCGCCACCACCCGCGACCCCGCCCGCGCCCCCTCCAACGCCTTCACCAGACCCGGCACCAGCTGCCACGTCGAGAAGAACCCCGGACGCCCCTCCGCATAACTGCTCGCCAGCAGCTTCTTCCCCGACTTGTTCCAGCGGTACCCCACATAGTCCGCCATCACCAGATCACCCTTGCGGGCCGCCGTCCCCTTCCCCTCCTTCAGCGTCTTCACCGCCAGCGACCCGTCCGGACCGCCCTTCGGGAACGACACCTCCGGCAGACGCCCGAACGCGCCCTTCACCGACACCTTCACGTCCGAACCGGACGAACACCCCGCCACCAGCGGCACGGCCACCACGGCGACAGCGGGCAAAGCGACGACACGACGGAGAACACGACGGCGCATACGGGTCCTTCGAGGGGTGATGAGCGCTGCTGCGCGCTCACCCTACCCCCCAAGTGACCAGCCGGTAGCCCACACCACGCGAGTCGCACCGGCACCACCCGCCCCGGACGCCGCCGCCCCCGCGACGGCCCCCGGAACCGGCGTCACATCCCCGCGATCAGCTTGTCCACCCGCTCGTCCACCGACCGGAACGGATCCTTGCACAGCACCGTCCGCTGCGCCTGATCGTTCAACTTCAGATGCACCCAGTCCACCGTGAAATCACGCCGCTTCTCCTGCGCCTTCCGGATGAACTCCCCCCGCAGCCGCGCCCGCGTCGTCTGCGGCGGCACCGACTTCGCCTCGAAGATGTCCAGATCCCGCGACACCCGCTCCACCGACCCCCGCTTCTCCAGCAGGTAGTACAACCCCCGATCACGATGCACATCGTGATACGTCAGATCCAGCTGAGCCACCCGCGGCGACGACAACGGCAGATCGTACTTCCGCCGGTACCGCTCGATCAGCTTGTACTTCATCACCCAGTCGATCTCCCGCGACACCAGATCCAGATCGCCCGTCTCCACCGCCCGCAGCGTCCGCTCCCACAGATCCAGCACCCGCTTCGCCGTCGCGTCCCCGCCCCGCGAGTCCACGAAGTCCCGCGCCTTCCCGAAGTACTCCTTCTGGATCTCCAGCGAACTCGCCTCGCGCCCGTTCGCCAACCGCACCTTCCGCCGCCCCGTCATGTCGTGACTGACCTCCCGGATCGCCCGGATCGGGTTCTCCAGCGTCAGATCACGCATCACCACCCCCGCCTCCACCATCCGCAGCACCAGGTCGGTCGCCCCGACCTTCAGCAGCATCGTCGCCTCGCTCATGTTCGAGTCACCGACGATCACATGCAGCCGCCGGAACCGCTCCGCGTCCGCATGCGGCTCATCCCGCGTATTGATGATCGGACGCGACCGCGTCGTCGCCGACGACACGCCCTCCCAGATGTGCTCCGCCCGCTGCGACACGCAGTACACCGCACCCCGCGGCGTCTGCAGCACCTTCCCCGCACCACAGATGATCTGCCGCGTCACCAGGTACGGGATCAGCACGTCCGCGAGCCGCCCGAACTCGCCATGCCGCCCCACCAGGTAGTTCTCGTGGCAGCCGTAGGAGTTCCCCGCCGAATCCGTGTTGTTCTTGAACAGGTAGATGTCACCGGCGATGCCCTCCTCGCGCAACCGCCGCTCCGCATCCACCAGCAGACCCTCCAGGATCCGCTCCCCCGCCTTGTCATGCGTCACCAGATCCACGACGCTGTCGCACTCCGGCGTCGCGTACTCCGGATGGCTCCCCACATCCAGATAGAGCCGCGCACCATTGCGCAGGAACACGTTGCTGCTCCGGCCCCAGGACACCACCCTGCGGAACAGATAGCGCGCCACCTCGTCCGGTGACAACCGCCGCTGACCGCGGAAGGTGCAAGTGACGCCGTACTCGTTCTCAAGCCCGAAGATGCGCCTGTCCACACCAAGACCCTATGCGGCCCGGCCCCGACTTGGCAGTCTCAAAAGCCCACCGTTTCCCCCACGAAACAAACCCGCCGCGGCCGGACGGCACCACACCACCCGGCCACGACGGGCCAAACTCACCCCGGCGCCACAATCCCCCGGCGCCGCCGACAGCGCGTCAGTCCTCCCCGCCGTCCTCCACCACATCGTCCACATCGTCCACCGACGGCCCCGCCTTGCCCGCCGACGACACCCCCGGCGACCCCGAACCCGAACCGCCGTCACCCGCCGCCAGCAACTCCTCGATCCGCCGCGCCGGCAACCGCCGGAACAACCGGTGCTCCCGGTTCCGGTCCAGCACCGCCACCTCCAGCGACTTCGCCTCCAGCCGCCGATCCGAGTCCTGCGCCTCCAGAGCCCGCACCGCCGTCCGCAGCGCCACCTCCAGCGACGCCCCCTCCTCGTAGCCGTCCTTCAGCGCCTGCGCGACCGACTCCGTCTGACCCCCCATCGCCACATAACCGTGCTCGTCCGCCACCGACCCGTCGAACGTCAGCCGGTAGATCTGGTCCGTGTCCGCGTCCTCGCCCACCTCCGCGACGACCAACTCCACCTCGTACGGCTTGTTCGTCTCCGTGAAGATCGTCCCCAGCGACTGCGCGTACACGTTCGCCAGACCCCGTGCCGTCACATCACGACGGTCGTACTGGTACCCGTTGATGTCCGCGTACCGGACCCCGCCCAGCCGCAGATTCTCGAACTCGTTGTACTTCCCCACCGCCGCGAACGCGATCCGGTCATAGATCTCACTGATCTTGTGCAGCGCACGCGACGGATTGTCCGCCACGAACAGGATGCCGTCGTCGTACTGCAGCACCACGACACTGCGGCCACGCGCGATCCCCTTGCGCGCATAGTCCGCCTTGTCCTTCATCTGCTGTTCGGGCGACACATAGAACGGCATGGACACCGGTCGGATCCCTTCTATCGCAGCGGGGCGGTCGGACCGCCCGGCGAGTCGTAACGTCCATCCACGACGGCCTGCGCCAACGCGCCCACCTCGTCCTCACCCAGCCGGCGGTACCCCTCCGACGTCACCGACGCCACCACCGGGAAGATCCGACGCGTCAGATCGGGGCCGCCCGTCGCCGAATCGTCGTCGGCCGCGTCGTACAGCGCCTGCACGCACGCCAGCGCCGCGTCCTCCGCCGACAGATCCGCCCGGTACAGCTTCTTCAGCGCACCCCGCGCGAACACCGACCCCGAACCGATCGAGTGGAAGTCCCGCTCCTCGTACCGGCCGCCCGCCGGATCGTAGGAGAAGATCCGCCCCCCGTCCCGCTCCTCGTCATAGCCCGCGAACAGCGGCACCACCGCCAGCCCCTGCATCGCCATCGCCAGGTTCTGCCGCACCATCGTCGCCAGCCGGTTCGCCTTGCCCTCCACCGACAGCGTCCGGCCCTCGCGCTTCTCGTAATGCTCCAGCTCCACCTGGAACAGCCGGACCATCTCGATCCCGATCCCGGCCGTCCCCGCGATCGCGATCGCCGAGAACTCGTCCGCCCGGAACACCTTCTCGATGTCCCGCTGCGCGATCACGTTCCCCGCCGTCGCCCGCCGGTCCCCCGCCATCACCACCCCGCCGGGGAAGCTCACCGCGACGATCGTCGTCCCATGCGGGATCTCATCCCCCACCGGCGACGCCGGCACCGTGCGCCGACCCGGCAGCAACTCCGGCGAGTACACCCCCAGGAACTCCGTGAACGAAGACGTATCCGGGCTCGTGAACAGCCCCGGCAGACGTCCGGTGTGCGAATCGTGGGACGCCACGCGACTCCCTTCCCTCCACCAGGCGCCGGTGACCCTCGCATACCCCACCGGCGCAGACTCCTACGACCCTACTGTTCAACCCTCACCCGGCGCATGCCGCGTGATCCACCACCACGTAAGCCCACGGCGAACCTTCCCCGCGAAAGCCCGTCCACCCGCACATAACGCGCGCGCACGGCAACCCGGCCGTGCGCGCGTGTCGCCCCCGCTCCGTACTCCTGGGGCGACCCCTGGGGCGGTCAGGAGTAGACGAACGCGCCGTCCTCGTCCGACCCGACCCACGTCGGCATGTCGAGCTCCTCGTCGAACGGCAGCGTCTCCTTGCGGAACCTGCCGTCCTCCTCCCAGAGCTCCTTCCAGCCGCCCTTCGGCACCGTCGTGGGATCGACGTCCGGCACCGTCAACGACAACCGCGTCCCGCCGTCCGCCGTGGGAACCGTCCGCACGAGCCGCCCCTCCACATAGTCCGCAGCCCGACGAAGGGCGATGGGGTCGTCGCGCAGCTGCCCCATGCCCGTGTTGCAGCCCGAACACGCGAGCCCACGCACCATCCCCGTGCCGTGGTCATGGTCGACGTGCTTCGCCGGTTGGTCGGCGCAGATGGCGCAGAGGCCGACCTGCAGCTTCAGGAGCCACTTGGCGTCCTCGTCGTTGATCCCGTACTTCTGCCGCAGGTGGTAGTGCCGCGCCGACTGCGAGCTGTCCCCGCGCGTCCGCCAGAAGGGGTCCCACCGGACACGATCAGGCCCTCCGAAGACCGGAGCGCCGATCTCGATCCGCATCCGCCGCGCATGTGAGCCGCGCAACTCGAGGTAGTCCGCCGCCAGGCGGAGCACGGCGGGGTCGTCGTGGAACTGGCCGAGCCCGCCGTTGCACTTGAAGCAGAGGATCCGGCGGACCAGGCCCGTGAGATGGCTGTGGTCGACGTGCTTCGCCGGCGCCCGGAGGCAGATGACGCAGACGCCGCCCTGCTCGGCGACCATCCGCTCCACCTCCTGCTCGGTCACCCCATAGCGGAGCTTGAGCATGTAGTTGCGCTGGCCGCCGTGCTTCTCCCTCTTGTGCTCGGCGATCACCTGATTGTGGCAGGGCTTGCAGTAGGTGGAGAGACCGGACTTTCGAGAGCGGTTGCTCCCGAACTCGTCGACGTCCTTGACCGTTTCGCACCGAGGGCAGTATTTCGTCCCGTCGGGGTCCTTGCGGCGCCTGCGATAAGGCCGCATCGTCTTCCCGAGACGCTCCTGCTTCCTGCGCTTCGAAGCCGCATTTCGCAGGCCGAAGCACTCCCTGCAGTACAGGGCGAGGCCGTCCGCGGACGCGGCCCGCTTGAAGAAGTCCGTGGCGGGCTTTGTCCTGCCGCAGTCGCGACACTTCTTATGAGACATGGGCGAGACATTACCTGCCCGCCCATGCCTTTGAATCGAGTATTCGAATATTTGCTCGTCCGAAGAATTACCGACTTCGCACCGTGGGCGACATGTCCGTTTTATTCACTGACCGCCCTTTTGCACGAAACCCCTTACGAATTCCTCTGCGTTCTCTTCGAGAACTTCGTCAATTTCGTCCAGAATGGAATCGACGTCGTCGGTGAGCTTCTCCTGCCGCTCCTGGACGTCTTCGGTGGTCGTGGCCTCGGTCTCCTCGACCTCTTCCGTGCGCCGGGTGGTCTGCTTCTGACCGCCGGTGTCCTTCGTGGCCATTCCGTACCTCCGCTTCTTGCCGGTACCCCGACCCTATCTCCGATCTTCGTAGACGAGCGGATCTTATGGTCCGTTTCGTCCGATCGCTCTAGGCGTCGGGGGCCTGATCCGGTTATCGCCCGTCCGCAGACCCGTGAAACAGGCAAAGCGGTCACGAAACCGCGACATCGCCCGTCACCGCAGGTCAGCACGGGGACGCCGCTCGATAGTCGCACTATCCAACGGGCGCCGTCCAAGATCCGGACGGCGCCCGCGTGTCAGCCCCTCGGAGGGGCTCTGCTCAGCTCTGGCCGGTCAGCGTGGCCACCAGCTCGGCGGCGGTGCGGCAGCGGTCCAGCAGGGCCCCCACGTGCTGCTTGGTGCCGCGGAGCGGCTCCAGGGTCGGGACGCGCTGGAGCGACTCGCGGCCGGGGACGTCGAAGATGACCGAGTCCCAGGAGGCGGCCGCCACGGAGTCGGCGTACTGCCGCAGGCAGCGGCCGCGGAAGTAGGCGCGGGTGTCCTCGGGCGGGTCGTCGATGGCGTGCTCGACCTCGTCCTCGGTGATGAGGTGCTCGACGCGGTCGCGGGACGCCAGGCGGTTGTAGAGGCCCTTGTCGGGCCGGATGTCGGCGTACTGGAGGTCGACGAGCTGGAGGCGGGGGTGGGACCAGTCGATGCCGTCACGGCTGCGGTAGCCCTCGAGGAGGGCGAGCTTGGCGACCCAGTCGAGCTCGCGGGACAGCTGCATGGGGTCGTCGCCGAGGCGGTGCAGGACGGACTCCCAGCGGTCCAGGACGTCCTTGGTCATCTCGTCGACGTCGGCGCCGTAGCGGTCCTCGACGTACTTGCGGGACTGCTCGAGGTACTCCATCTGGAGCTGGACGGCGGTCATCTTGCGGCCGTCGCGGAGGGTGAGCAGGTGCTTGCAGGACGGGTCGTGGGAGACGGCGCGCAGGGCGGCGACGGGCATGTCGACGGACAGGTCGACGGTGAGGAAGCCGTCCTCGATCATGGCGAGGACGAGGGAGGTGGTGCCGAGCTTGAGGTAGGTGGACAGCTCGGCCATGTTGGCGTCGCCGATGATGACGTGCAGGCGCCGGTACTTCTCGGGGTCGGCGTGGGGTTCGTCCCGGGTGTTGATGATGGGGCGCTTGAGGGTGGTCTCGAGGCCGACCTCGACTTCGAAGAAGTCGGCGCGCTGGCTGATCTGGAAGCCGTCGCCGCGTCCGTCGACGCCGATGCCGACGCGGCCGGCGCCGCAGACGACCTGGCGGGAGACGAAGAAGGGGGTGAGGTGCCGGACGATGTCGGCGAAGGGGGTCTCGCGGCGCATGAGGTAGTTCTCATGGCAGCCGTAGGAGGCGCCCTTGTTGTCGGTGTTGTTCTTGTAGAGCTGGATGGGGTGGGTGCCGGGGACCATGGCGGCGCGGGCGGCGGCGTCGGCCATGACGCGTTCGCCGGCCTTGTCCCAGATGACGGCGTCCCGGGGGTTGGTGCATTCGGGCGCGGAGTACTCGGGGTGGGCGTGGTCGACGTAGAGCCGGGCGCCGTTGGTGAGGATGATGTTGGCGAGGCCGAGGTCCTCGTCGGTGAGCTGGGTGGGGTCGGCGACCTCGCGGGCGAGGTCGAAGCCGCGGGCGTCGCGGAGGGGGTTCTCCTCTTCGAAGTCCCAGCGGGCCCTGCGGGCCCGTGCGGCCGATGCCGCGAGGTAGGCGTTGACGACCTGGCTGGAGGTCACCATCGCGTTGGCCCCTGGCTGCCCGGGTACGGAGATGCCGTACTCGGTCTCGATGCCCATCACCCGCCGAACACTCATATCGTCGAGCCTATCGGGGCCGGGAGGGTGGAGCCATGGGGCCGGTCTTTCCCGGGGCGTGTCGGGGTGGTTGGCGGGGTGTGGAACGGCAGGCGGCGGCCGCCCCGGGGGGGGGGGGGCCCCCCCGGGCCCGGCGGGCCCCCCCCCCCCCGGCGCCCCCCGGGGCGGCCCCCCCCCCGGGCGCCCCCCCGCCCCCCCGGGCCCCCCCACGAAGCTGCCGCCGCCGCGGCCGCGCCGGGTCTCGATCAGCCCCTGCTGACGCA